>NZ_JBFUES010001252.1:0-1881 GCF_056403875.1 Bradyrhizobium sp. P2_E8 | reverse complement strand
GTGCAGGAGTTCTGCCTCGGCCAGGGAATCGCGCAGGTCAGCGCGATCATGGAAACCTGGTGGTTGCCGCGCTTTCACGAGGCCGGCTTCGTCGTGACGCCGCTCGGCCTGCCGGCTCTGGTCGAGAACGCCTGGACCATGGCGGCCACCATCGACATTCGTCGCCAGACGCTCGATGCCCTGCATGATCGCATCGGCATGGCTTCGATCGTGCAACAGGACGGCCCGCGTCTGGACGCCGTCGCCCGTGCCAACCTCTGCGGCCTCGCTGCCGCGCAACGAAAGAGCGCCTGAAATGTCGAACATGATGCGGGACAGCCAGATCATGGCGCTAATCAAGGACGAGAATCTCGGCTACATGTCCGACATGGCGCTCGAGCTGGCGCAGATGGCGGACGACTCCGGACTGACGACGCTCGCCTATCTGTTCCGGATGGCAGCACTGGAGGCCTCGACGGCAAACAACGTGGTCGCCGGCCCGGACGATCTTCCCCACCAGATGACGTCGCACTAGACGCAGCCTTCTTCACTTCCTTCATTCCGACGACGTCCTCACCCTCTCCCCGGCCTACCCGGGGGGAGGGTGATTACTTCTGAGCGTTTGCAAGAGGTCGTCATGCCCGGCCATGACGCCGTGGATGCGTTAGTGCTCAAGCTCTCAGTTCGGGTGCGGCAGGTTGCCCCATGCTGCGCGGCAGCCTTCTTGCATCGCGGGACAGGTTTCGGCCGTTTGCGCCGGGATGCAACAAAGTGCATGTTTGGTGTCAAATCGCTCTTGCCTCGGCACGATACTGCCATTACCCATTTTTCGGCCTTGAAGAGGCAGGGGGAGCTCTTTCACTGATGGCGACTGTGTTCGAACATCGGCGCGACGCTGCGTGCGCCTGAAAGAGTCTTGATGCTGCTCGTCGTCGAACAGTTCCTGAACGGATTGCAGTTTGGCCTGCTGCTGTTCCTGCTCGCCGCCGGCCTGACGCTGGTGTTCGGGATCATGGATCTCGTCAACCTCGCGCACGGCTCGCTCTACATGATGGGCGCCTATTTCGCCGCGACCTTCGCGGCCTGGACCGGCAGCTTCCTGCTCGGCGCGCTGATGGCGCTCGGTGCGACGCTTGTGCTCGGCATCGTGCTCGAGATGACGGCGCTGCGGCATCTCTACGGCCGCGACCATCTCGACCACGTGCTCGCGACGTTCGGCCTGATCCTGTTCTTCAATGAAGCCGTGCGGCTGATCTGGGGCCCGGCGGGCCTCGCGCTGCCGCTGCCGGCCTGGCTCACCGTGCCGGTGCCGATCCTGCCCGGCATTCACTATCCCGCCTATCGCCTCGCCATCATCGTGGTGGCGCTGCTGGTCGCGCTTCTGCTCTATCTCGGCGTGATGCGCACGCGCATCGGCATGCTGATCCGGGCCGGTGCCTCCAACCGCGAGATGATCGGCGCGCTCGGCATCAACATCAAGCTGCTCTACACGCTGGTGTTCGGGCTCGGTGCGGCGCTCGCCGGCCTTGCCGGCCTGATGCAGGCGCCGATCCTCACCGTGCAGATCGGGATGGGCGAGAACATCCTGATCCTCGCCTTCGTCATCATCGTGATCGGCGGCATCGGCTCGATCCGCGGCGCGTTCCTGGCCGCGATCTTCGTCGGCATGATCGACACGCTCGGCCGCGCCTTCCTGCCCAACCTGCTGCGGCAGGTGCTGAGCGGCGCCGCCGCCTCCACCGCCGCGCCGGCGCTGTCGTCCATGCTGATCTACCTGCTGATGGCGATCGTGCTGGTGGTGCGGCCGGAGGGGCTGTTTCCGGCCAATCGTCGATGAAGGCTTTCACTGTGAGCAAGGCCGCCACGGCCCTGATGCTGGCGGGCCTCGTGCTGCTGCCGCTC
>NZ_JBFUES010001251.1:0-1881 GCF_056403875.1 Bradyrhizobium sp. P2_E8 | reverse complement strand
ACTTTAAGACATCGGCAACGCGTTCCTTAACCCGTTATTTACCGTAACAGGAAAAAGTCGGTTTTCGAGGCAGACGACCCGCGCCAAATCCGATTGTCTTTACAACCGGCACGCGTGGGGAGGCTGGAGGTGCCGGGTGGGGCGCCGGAGTCGGAACCGGACAGAGTCATGAATTCGCGCGTATCGTGGAGTGTTGACGGCATCGATCCCTCCGTCCGGGAGCGGGCCGAAGCTGCTGCGCGCAGAGCCGGCATGTCACTCAACGATTGGCTGAACTCCACGCTCGGCGAAACTGCCCCGCCGAACTTTCGCGGACCTTACGAGCAGCGTCCGCAACACATGCCGAACCACGTACCGAGTCCGGAGAGCCGCGAAGTCGCCGACATCCACCAGCGGCTCGACGCGATCACCCAGCAGATCGAACGGATCTCAAAGCCCACCCCGCGCCAGGACTCTTCACGACAAGAGGTCTCGCGCGAGCAGGGCGTCGCACGCCAGCTCAACGATGCGATCTCGCGGCTCGACGCGCGCCTGTCGCAAATCTCAAAGCCGCAGCAGCTTCAACCGCAGCCTCCGCGGCCCGCACCCGCCGAGACGCGCCAGCGCCAGGCCGATGCGGTCGAGCGCGCGGCCGCACAGGTCTATCGCAACTCGCCGCCGCTGAGCCCCGCCTCGTTCGACGTCGCCGTCGCCGAGATCACGGCGCGGCAGAGCGAGCTCGACGGCTTTACGCCCAGGCAGATGCCGCCGCGCGCCGCGCCGTCGATTGCACCCACGGCAGCTCCCTACGCCCCGCCCATGGCGCCGCCCCAGCCTGCCTACGCTCCGCCGCCACCGCAGCCGGATTTCTCGTCGCTCGAGCGCCATCTGCTCAAGATCACGAGCCAGATCGAATCGCTCCAGCGCCCTGACAATACCGAGCAGGCGATCAACGCCTTCCGCAGCGAGCTTGCGGAGATCCGCCACGCCATCACCGAGGCGATGCCGCGCCGCGCGATCGAGTCGATCGAAAATGAAATCCGCTCGCTGCACCGTCGCATCGACGAGACCCGCTCGTCCGGCACCGACGGCCAGGTCCTGTCAGGCATCGAGCACGCGCTGTCCGACATCAAGCAGGTGCTGCGCACGCTGACGCCGGCCGAGCAGCTCACCGGCTATGACGAGGCGATCCGCAATCTCGGCGCCAAGCTCGATCTGATCCTGCGCGCCAATGACGATCCGTCCACGGTGCGTCAGCTCGAAGGCGCGATCTCGGCGCTGCGCGGCATCGTCTCCAACGTCGCCTCCAACGAAGCGCTGGCACGGCTTTCCGAGGACGTGCAGCTGTTGTCGTCCAAGGTCGACCAGATCACACGCTCGTCCGGCCCCGGCGACAGCTTTGCCGTGCTCGAGCAGCGCATCGCGGCGCTCACCGCCGCGCTGGAGACGCGCGAGCGGCCTCAGCCTGCCGAGAGCACCGAACATCTTGAAGCCGCGATCCGTGCGCTGTCGGATCGTTTCGATCGCATGCAGGTCGGCAACGATTCGGCCTCGACCTTTGCGCATCTCGAACAGCGCGTCTCCTATCTGCTGGAGCGGATCGAAGCCGCCTCCGATCCGCGCAACGGCAACTTCAGCCGCGTCGAGGACGGGCTGCACGACATCCTGCGCCACCTGGAGCGGCAGCAGGCGACCTATTCCGCGCTCGCCGAGAGCCGCAATTCGGCGCCGGCCCCCGATTCCGGCATGGTCGATCTCGTCAAGCGCGAGCTCTCCGACATCCGCTTCAGCCAGGCCGAGACCAACCGCAGCACCCAGGACTCGCTCGAAGCCGTCCACAGCGCGCTCGGCCACGTCGTCGATCGCCTCTCGATGATCGAGGGCGATCTGCGCGCGGTGCGC
>NZ_JBFUES010001250.1:0-1882 GCF_056403875.1 Bradyrhizobium sp. P2_E8 | reverse complement strand
CCATGAAGAACGTGGTCGAGCAATTTCGCGAGCAGGTCCAGAATCTGGAGTGATCGATGACGACGGACGGTCACGGAACTGACGGTGTCGAGCGACGCGGATTGATGTTCGTGCTGTCCTCGCCGTCGGGCGCAGGCAAAACGACGCTGTCGCGTTTGTTGATCGAGCGCATGCCGGGCCTGCGAATGTCGGTCTCGGCGACCACGCGGCCGATGCGGCCCGGCGAGGTCGACGGCCGCGACTATCTGTTCGTCGACAAGCCCCGCTTCGAGGCGATGGTGAAGGAGGACGAGCTGCTGGAATGGGCGACCGTGTTCGACAACCGCTACGGCACGCCGCGCGCGCCGGTCGAGGCGGCGCTATCGGCCGGGCAGGACGTGCTGTTCGACATCGACTGGCAGGGCACGCAGCAGCTGCGCGAGAAGGCGCGCGCCGACGTCGTCAGCGTGTTCATCCTGCCGCCGTCGGCTGGCGATCTCGAGAAGCGGCTGCATTCGCGCGCGCAGGATTCCGACGAGGTGATCCGCAAGCGCATGAGCCGTGCCAGCCACGAGATGAGCCACTGGGCCGAGTACGACTACATCGTCATCAACCACGACGTCGACGAGGCCTTCGCCGAGGTGCAGTCGATCCTGAAGGCCGAGCGCCTCAAGCGCGAGCGGCGGATTGGCCTCGTTGGTTTCGTGCGAGGTTTGCAAGGCCAGCTCCAAGGTTAGAGCCAGGGTTAGAGCCAGGGTTAGAGCTAAGGCCAGGCTGCTTCAGCCGCGGCCCTTCCTGCAGCAGCCGTTCCAGCATCGTGGTGATGATGTCGATGTTGACCGCATCCTCATCGCGACCGGCCGGCCCTTCATTGCTGTCGGCCTGGTCCGCTGCGAGCCGGGGTGCACGGGCCTCGATCTCGAATTCCCTGTCGAATACCGCGATCTCGGGCTCGTCGGATATCGCGGCTTCGGCGACGCCAGCTGGTTCAGTTGGTTCGTGAGCCGGCTCGTGCGCTTCGATCATATCGATGTTGCGGTCGATTGCGGCGAGCTGGGCCGCCTGGGGGCGTGCGGCGTCGAAATCGATCGGACGCGGCGGCTGCGCGCGCGGCGTGACGGCCGGCTTCGCTTTGAGCCATGGCGCGCGGCCCTCGTCCCGGTTCTGCGGCTCCCGATCGTCCCAATTGACGCGGCGGTGGTCGTTCGCCTGGACGCGGACGCGCGCGCGCGCCCCGGCGAAGCGGTAGACGACGCTGGCGAGGATGCCGGCAATCGCCAAGGCGCCGCCGATCACGAGCAGGAGCGTCTGGAGCGAGCCGGTTGGCTTGTCGGCGGGAAGTTCGGCCGCGGCGAGTGCCATCGGGGCGGGGCCCTTTGCCGGCTTCGTGTTCGGCTGCGTCGCGGAGGCGGGCGCCGGCTGCGGCGCGGGCGCAACGGATGTCGTGGAGGCATCGGGCCAGCGCGCGGCGACGGCGGGCTGTTGCGCGTTGTTGTCGGTGATGGCGCCCGGCGGCTGTTGCGTGACCGGCGGTGCACTCGTTGCGGCCGGCGCAGGCGCGGTCATGTTCGGCGAGCCCGGTGCGGCACCGATCTGCGGTGCAATATATTCCGCGCGCGCGTTCTGCACCGATGGCGTTGCTGCTGAATCCGCGTCTGGTGTGTCGGCCGTCGCCTGCGCGCTCTGCGTCGCCTTGCTGCCTTCGGCGCGCAGGTACCAGCATTGCCGCTTGGTCGCGCGATCGAGGCGATAGTGCCAGTGCTGTCCCTGCGGCGCGGTGCTCTTCGGCGAGGCGAGGCAGTCGGCGGCCGCATTGGCCGTGTTCGATGCGCTCGGCGCGTTCTGCGACACGGCAGCCAGTGGCGCGCCGGCAATGATGCTGCCGACAAGCGCGGATATGAAC
>NZ_JBFUES010001249.1:0-1893 GCF_056403875.1 Bradyrhizobium sp. P2_E8 | reverse complement strand
CCCATGGCGGTCCCGCCATCCTCATCATCGGTGATGTGGTCCGGCATGCCGGCTCGCTTCGCCGCCAAACACCCAAGCAAATCATCTCCGACCTATTGGATGCCGCCGAATGACCTCTCCTCTGCAACAAAAACTGAAAATTACGGGTCCCTCCGTCGTGACCGCCAACCGGACCTGGGACGGCGTCGTGGTCTATCGCACTGCCGCCAGGGGCTGGTCCGTGGAACTGACGGATGCCGCGATCGTGCGAAACTCGGACGAAGCGAAAGCGTTGCTCGCCGAGGCCGTGGCCGATGACGTCGGCGCGATCGGCCCCTATATCGCGCCGGTGCAAGTCGACGAGGCCGGCAAGATCCTGCCGGGTAATCTGCGTGAGCAGATTCGCCGCGATGGCGTGACGATCGGCTTGCCCGTCTGAATGTTGGCAGAGCTGTAGGGCATTCTTCATGTACGCTTACGACGAAATCGACCGCACGCTGGTCAACGAGCGCGTCTCGGAATTCCGCGACCAGGTGAAGCGGCGCCTCTCCGGCGAGCTCACCGAAGACGAATTCAAGATGCTGCGCCTGCAGAACGGCGTCTATCTGCAACTCCACGCCTACATGTTTCGCGTCGCGATTCCCTACGGCACGCTGGCGTCGAACCAGTTGCGGGCGCTGGCCCATGTCGCGCGCAAGTACGACCGCGGCTACGGCCATTTCACCACGCGCCAGAACATCCAGTTCAACTGGATCAAGCTGTCGGACCTGCCGGACGCGCTGGCCGATCTCGCCGAGGTCGGCATCCACGCGATGCAGACCTCCGGCAACAACATGCGCAACGTCACCTCTGACCAGTGGGCCGGCGTCGCGCCCGGCGAGATCGAGGATCCCCGCATCTGGTCGGAGCTGATCCGCCAGCACACCACGCTGCATCCGGAATTCTCGTTCCTGCCGCGCAAGTTCAAGATCGCGATCACCGCGTCGGACCACGACCGCGCCGCGATCAAGGTCCACGATATCGGCCTGCGCCTGATCAAGAACGAGAAGGGCGAAACCGGCTTCGAGGTCCTGGTCGGCGGCGGTCTCGGCCGCACGCCGTTCATCGGCAAGACCATCAAGCACTTCGTGCACGGCCGCGATCTCCTCAGCTACATCGAGGCCATCCTGCGCGTCTACAACCAGTACGGCCGCCGCGACAACATCTACAAGGCCCGTATCAAGATCCTGGTGCACGAGCTCGGCATCGAGAAATTCTCCCGCGAGGTCGAGGACGAGTGGCAGCACATCCGCAACTCCTCGCTCCAGATCGACGACGAGGTGATCGAGGACATCCGCTCGCGCTTCATCTATCCGGCGTACGAGAAGCTGCCGCACATGCCGGACGAGTTGCGGCAGGCCGCGGCCGATCCTGATTTCGAAGCGTGGCGCAAGAACTCCGTCGCCGCGCACAAGAACCCGGGCTATTCCATCGTCACGATCTCGCTGAAGCCGATCGGCGCGCCTCCGGGTGATGCCACCGCCGAGCAGATGGATGCGCTCGCCGATCTCGCCGACAAATATTCCTTCGGCGAAATCCGCGTCGGCCACGAGCAGAATCTGGCGCTGCCGCACGTCGCCAAGCGCGACCTGCCGGCGCTGTGGAAGGCGCTGGACAAGCTCGGACTGGCGACCCCGAACGTCAATCTGATCACCGACATCATCGCCTGCCCGGGGCTCGACTATTGCTCGCTGGCGAATGCGCGCTCGATCCCGATCGCGCAGGAACTGACGCGGCGCTTCGCCAATCACGAGCTCGCCAACCTGATCGGCCGGCTGCACCTCAACATCTCGGGCTGCATCAATGCCAGCGGCCAGCACCATGTCGGCCATATCGGCATTCTCGGCGTCGAGAAGAACGGCGAGGAGGTCTACC
>NZ_JBFUES010001248.1:0-1894 GCF_056403875.1 Bradyrhizobium sp. P2_E8 | reverse complement strand
TTCCATGACTGCGACTCCGGCGGACTTGCCTTTGATGCACTAATGCATTAGTGCATTAGCAAGGTCTCCCGTCAATGGCGGCCAGAGGAAACGAACAACAATGATGACGCAATTCCAGCGCGGCTGTGCCGCCATGGCCCTGATCGCCGCAACACTTCTGCCGGTATCCGCGGCGCATGCCCAGCAGAAATCCGAGCTCTCGCTGTCGCGCCAGCCCGGCATTTTCTACATGCCGAGCCACATCATGGAGAAGCAGAAGCTGATCGAGAAACATGCTGCTTCGCTCGGGGTATCAGGCGTCACCACCAAATGGGTCACCTTCTCCGGCGGTGGCGCGCAGACCGATGCGCTGCTCGCCGGCGGCGTCGACATCCTCAACACCGGCACCGGCAATCTCCTCTTGCTGTGGGACCGCACCCGCGGCGGCGTGAAGGGTATCGTCGCGACCTCGGCTCAGCCGATGACGTTGATCAGCCGCGACGCCAACATCAAGTCGATTAGGGATTTCGGCCCCGGCGACAAGATCGCGGTGCCGACCGTCAAGGTCTCGACCCAGGCGATCGTGCTTCAGATCGCGGCGGCCGAGGCCTTCGGTGCCGATCAATGGTCCAAGCTCGACGCCAATACCGTGCAGCTCGGCCATCCCGACGCCTATGCGGCGCTCGCCAATCCCAAGCACGAGGTGCACACTCACTTCTCGATCCCGCCCTTCACGTTCCTGGAGCTGAAGAACGTGCCGGGCGCGCATGTCGTGCTGTCGTCGCCCGACGTGATGGGCGGCCCGCTCAGCCAGGCGCAATTCTTCACCACGACCAAATTCGCCGACGCCAATCCCAAGATCATCCAGGCGGTGCGCGACGCCACCAAGGAAGCGCAGGACCTGATCCGCAGCGACACCAAACAGGCCGTCGAGATCTACAAGGAGATCACCGGCGACAAGACCTCGGTGGAGGAGCTGCTCGATCTCCTGAAGGAGCCCGGCATGATGGAATGGAATCTCGAGCCACAGGGCACAATGAAATTCGCCGCACATCTCTACAAGACCGGCACGCTGAAGATGCAGCCCAAGGCCTGGACCGACTATTATCTCCCCGTCGCGCACGACCTGAAGGRCAACTGATGGCGCTGCTCGATGTCAGCGGGGTGACGCTGCGCTACAAGACCTCCAGCGCCGTCGTCACCGCCACCGAGAGGGTGAGCTTCACCGTCGACAGGTCCGACCGCTTCGTGCTGCTCGGGCCGTCCGGCTGCGGCAAGTCGACCCTGCTCAAGGCCGTCGGCGGCTACATGAGCCCGAGCGAAGGCCGCATGAGCATCAACGGCCGCGAGATCCACGGTCCCGGCGCCGACCGGATGATGATCTTCCAGGAGTTCGACCAGCTGTTGCCGTGGAAGACCGTGCTCGCCAACGTGATGTTCCCGCTGCTCACCGCGCGAAAGCTGCCGCGCAAGGACGCGGAGGCACGCGCGCGGGCCTATATCGAGAAAGTCGGCCTCACCCGCGTGGTCGATGCCTATCCGCATACGCTGTCCGGCGGCATGAAACAGCGCGTCGCGATCGCGCGCGGCATGGCGATGGAGCCGGACATCCTGCTGATGGACGAGCCGTTCGCGGCGCTGGACGCGCTGACGCGCCGGACCTGCCAGGACGAGCTGCTCCAGCTCTGGAGCGAGACCAGGTTCACCGTGCTGTTCGTGACTCATTCGATCGCGGAAGCAATCCGCATCGGCAACCGCATCCTCCTGCTGTCGCCGCATCCCGGCCGCGTCAAGGCCGAGGTGGTCGATGTCGACAAGGTCTCGGGCGCGGACGGCAGCGCCGGCCGGCTGGAGAAGGAGATCCACGATCTCCTGTTCGCCGCCGAAGCCGCGGCGCATTGAGGGAGCCTCTAAC
>NZ_JBFUES010001247.1:0-1895 GCF_056403875.1 Bradyrhizobium sp. P2_E8 | reverse complement strand
CGCCATGGCTGGGGCGGAAATTGCCGGCGATGATCTTGACCAGCGTCGACTTGCCCGCGCCGTTGTCGCCCATCAGGCCGACCACCTCGCCAGGGAAGACCTGCATGTCGACGTCATGCAGCGCGCGAATCGCGCCGAACTCCTTCCCGATGCCGGAGAGTTGGAGCACCGGCGCTGCTTCAGCATTTGTCATCAGCGGGCCTTCCTCAGACATAGCGGTTGACCAGGGATTCCAGATATTCCTGCCGTCCCGAGCGCGGCTGCGGGTCGAAGCCGGAGCCGAGCGCACGATCGGCGAGATCGGCGAGCGAGCGCTGGCCGCCGAGAATGGCGCGGCCCTCGGGGCTCGCCCATCCTTCGTAGCGTTTGGTAAGCGGCGCGGAGAGGGCGCCGGCATCGAGCATGTCGGCGGCGGCGAGGAAGGCGCGCGCGCAGGCGTCCATCGAGCCGACATGGGCGTGGATCAGATCGTCGGGGTCGATCGACTGACGCCGGATCTTGGCGTCGAAATTGAGCCCGCCGGAGGTGAAGCCGCCGCGGTTCAGGATCTCGTGGAACACCAGTGCAAGCTCCGGCACGTTCATCGCGAACTGGTCGGTGTCCCAGCCGAGCAGATCGTCGCCGCGGTTGACGTCGAGCGAGCCGAACACGCCGAGCGCCTCGGCGAGCGCGACCTCGTGATGGAAGGAATGGCCGGCGAGGATGGCGTGGTTCTGCTCGATGTTGAGCTTGACGTCCTTGAGGAGATCGTAGCGCGCGAGGAATCCGTAGCAGGTGGCGACGTCGAAATCATATTGATGCTTGGTCGGCTCCTTCGGCTTCGGCTCGATCAGGATCGGGCCCTTGAAGCCGATCTTGTGCTTGTGCTCGACGACCAGCGAGACGAAGCGGCCGAGCTGGTCGAGCTCGCGCTTGAGATCGGTGTTGAGCAGCGTCTCGTAGCCCTCGCGCCCGCCCCACAGCACATAGTTCTGGCCACCCAGCCGGTGCGTCACCTCCAGCGCGGCACGGACCTGGCCGGCGGCATAGGTGAAGATGTCAGGGTCCGGGTTGGTCGCGGCCCCCGCCATGTAGCGGCGATGCGTGAACAGATTGGCGGTGCCCCAGAGCAGCCGGACTTTGGCGGAGGCCATCTTCGCTTCGAACAGATCGGCGATCGCGTTGAGGTTGGCGACGGACTCCGCGAGCGAAGCACCTTCGGGCGCCGCGTCGACGTCGTGGAAGGTGAAGAAGGGCACGTCAAGCAGGCGGAACAGCTCGAAGGCGACGTCGGCCTTGGCCCGTGCCTGCGCCATCGCATCGGTGCCGTGATGCCAGGGCCGCATGAACGTCTCGCCGCCGAAGGGATCGCCGCCCGGCCAGCAGAAGGAGTGCCAGTAGCAGACCGCAAAGCGCAGGTGATCCTCGAGCCGGCGGCCATGGACGAGGCGATCCTTGTCGTACCAGCGGAAGGCGGGCGCCTTTCCGGCATCCTGGCCGGCGAAGGCGACAGGCATGCTTGCCTCGAAGAATTTGGCTGACGCGTTCACTTAGGCGGACTCCTTCAACGCGGGATAAAGCGCGCGCCAGCGACGATAGGCATCGTCATAGGCGGCGGTGACGGATGCGCGGGGCGCGAAACTCGCGAGTCGGCGCGGGCGCGTGCAAACTTCGGCGGGATCTTCACCGGTGGCGGCAAGGCGCCCGAGCCGCGCGGCGCCGAGCGCGGCCCCCACCTCGCCTTCCTCGACGCGATGGACGGAAATGCCGAGCACGTCGGCGCAGATCTGGGCCCAGAGCGGCGAGCGCGAGCCGCCGCCGACGAGATCGACTTCCACGATCGGAGCGCTCGCCGCGCTCAGTGCCGCCAGATTGTCGCGCGCGGCGAAGGCGACGCCCTCGAGCACGGCCTGCAC
>NZ_JBFUES010001246.1:0-1896 GCF_056403875.1 Bradyrhizobium sp. P2_E8 | reverse complement strand
GGGTGGAGGCCATCAAGGCGGAGGCCGCTGATCCCGAGCTCGCGCTGTTGCGCTGGGCAGCGGCGCGGGGACTTTTGTTGAGCTCGCTGTTCGGCATGTCGCCGCTTGGCGAGGACGAGCACCAGCGGCTGTTCGCGCGTCTGCTCGATGACGATCAATGGCGCCCGCTCGAAAAGCCGGCCAAGGCCCGCGCCGCAAGAGCCGGCGGGGCATCCGCGGCGAAGGCTGGCGCGGCGCGCAAGCGCGCCTGATTCCTCGTTAACGAGCTCCAACCGGACGCTGCCCAAAACCGCGCCTGCGGCCAAATGTGCCGGGTCCTCATTTCCTTACTTTACAAACCAACTGGTCGGTTTTATAAGTGGAGGCACTGAGACGGCCCAAGGTGTCTGAAATGGCCCCGGACGATGCCTTGGGCCGGCAATGGTGAGCGCCGCAGCCGCGTCTGGTCCCAAAACGCGGCTGCGGTCCCCATCGCCTTTGCAGAAAGCCGCTAGAGGAGTCTGGAATGGATCGCTCGATCGCCTTGCGCGGTCTGGGAACGCTGGTGCTTTGCGCGGCCGCAGCCGGCTGCGCCTCGGTCGCGCCCGTGCCCTATTCGGAGATGGCGTCCTCGGCCTACATGGCCCCGAACAGGGCGGACGCCTCCGGCCGTGTGCCCTACCGCTATTCCACGCCGGTCGACTGGCGCGCATATAATAAAGTGATCCTCGATCCCGTCGTGCTCTACCGCGGCAAGGATCATCAGTTCGGCGACATGTCCGACAGGGACAAGGCGACGCTCGCCGCCTACATGCAGAATTCCTTCGCCGAGCGGCTGCGCGGCCGCTTCGCGATGGTGCGCGAGCGCGGACCGAACACGTTGCGGATCAGGCTGACGCTCACCGGCGCCGTCACCAACACGCCGGTGCTCGGCACGCTCTCGCGCTTCGACCTCGCCGGTGCCGTCTACAACGGCGTGCAGGCCGCGCGCGACGGCGAGGGGACGATGACCGGCTCGGTCGTCTATGGCGTCGAGATCTTCGATGCCGCCACCTCGCGCCTGCTCTCTGCCTACGTCACCAAGCAATACCCTGCTGCCTACGACATCAAGGCCAGCGTCGGCGCGCTCGCGGCCGCCACCGCCGGCCTCGACAAGGGCGCCGACGCGCTGATGGCGCAACTGAACTGACGCGGCAACCCGCGCAAAGAAAAAGAGGCATCGCAGATGAACTTTTTTCTCCGCTTCGTGCTGCGCGTCGCGATCACCGTCGCGATGATGATCATCGGCGGYCGCGCCGGCGCTGCCGCGCCCAACGATCCCAGCGGCACCTGGCTGGTCGAGGACGGCCGCGCCCGCATCCGGCTCGAACGCTGCGGTCCGTCGCGCGAGCGCATCTGCGGCTTCATCGTCTGGATGAAGGAGCCGGCCGACAAGCGCGGCCAGCCCTACCGCGACAAGGAAAATCCCGATGCGGACAAGCGCGCCCGCCCGCTGCTCGGCCACCAGCTCATCATGGGCCTGCAGGCGACACCCGAGGGGCGTTTTGCCGGCGACATCTACAATGCGGAGGACGGCAAGTTCTATTCGGTCTCGCTGTGGCGCGAATCTCCCGACCGCCTCAAGCTCAAGGGCTGCCTGATCAAGTTCCTGTGCCAGACCCAGACCTGGCAGCAGACCCTCGATGTGCTGCCCGGCCAGCTCGTCGGCCTGACCGGCGATCTCAACGGGCCGCGCGCCGACAAGGAATGGGCGGCCGTGCCGGCCCCGAAGCCGATGCAGGCGAAGGCGAAGTAGCCTTCAGGGCGTTCGCAGCGCCCGCCGCAATTCGTCGAGCGCGTCTGCGAGTTGCTCGCGATGCGCGATGTCGTCCTTGGGGAGAGCGGCGACGCTGCTTGCGAGCTCACGCAGGATGCCGG
>NZ_JBFUES010001245.1:0-1898 GCF_056403875.1 Bradyrhizobium sp. P2_E8 | reverse complement strand
GGACCGCGAGGTGCTGAAGCGCCTCGACGATCCCAAATGGTTCGAGAACCCCGAGACGACCGCGCTGCTACGCGCCGTGATCGAGCCGCTCGCGGCCTATTACTTCCTGAAGGCGCGCACGCCGAAGGGCAAGCTGATCGATTCCGTCGCCCGCTTCCATCTCGGCAACGGCGCACGGCTCGAGCGCATCAACTGGCTCGGCGACCTCTCGCCGAAGGGCGTGCGCGAGTCGGCCGGCGTGATGGTCAACTATCTCTACCGCCTCGACGACATCGAGAAGAACCACGAAGCCTACGCCAATGACGGCGAGGTCGTGGCCTCGAGCGCGGTGAAGAAGCTCTTGAAGGGCGAAGGCCGGCGGCTGCTGGACATGCGGTTGTCGTAAGAGGACGAAATACGCCAAGGCGCAATTGGAATTCATACCGCAATGACTTCCGATGGCGCCGCATCTCCCCGGCCAACAAATGCTACGGAGCGAATTGACGCTATCGACGTGTTGCGCGGCGTCGCCCTGTTCGGCGTCATGGCCATCAACCTCGTCATGGAATTTCGCATTTCAATCTTCGAGCAATTTCTTGGCCCGAAGACGCTCGCCTCGCCGGTCGATCGYGCCATCGAAACGATCCTGACACAGGCCGTCGAACTCAAGGCGTTTGCGCTGTTTTCGCTGCTGTTCGGCGCAGGCCTTGCCATTCAATTCGATCGGCTGACAAACAGCGAGCGCCGCATTTCGCTCCTCATGCGCCGGCTCGCTGTGCTGCTGGTGTTCGGCGTCATTCACCTATGCCTGATCTGGAACGGCGACATCCTCACCGAATATGCTTTGGCGGGGTTCATCGTGCTGCCGTTCCTGTCTGGTCCGCGCTGGCTACTGACGCTCTCCGCGCTGGCGTTTCTGGCGCTGTACCTGGCAATGCAGGCCTTTCCGCCGGCTGGATTGTTTCCCAGCAGGGCTGCGATCTGGCGGGACGTCATGGATGCAAATCGCATTTATGCGACGGGCGGCCTCCTCGACGTATTAGCGTTCCGTCTCCGCGAAATTCCTCTCATCGCGTCCCTGCACGCGTTCGTCTTTTTGCGCACGATCGGGCTGTTTCTTGTCGGAGCGCTCGCGTGGCGCAGCGGAATTTTGCAGAATGTCCGTGGCCTGCTCGTCATCGCGCCCCTCTGCATCGGTTTTGGCGCCGCGTTGATCTATACCGGCAGGGAGCCACTTGGCACCATCCTGCTGGCGCTGGGCTATGGCGCCGCCATTCTTGGCATCGCCAGTTTCGAGCACGGCAAGAGGCTGCTTGGCTGGGCCGCGCCGTTGGGCCGAATGGCTTTCACCAACTACGTCGCACAATCCCTTATCTTCGGCTGGATATTTTACGGCTACGGCCTTGGTCTGTTCGGGCGGCTTGGCATCACCCAGGCCCTCGCCATCGGCATCACCGTCTACGCTGGGCAGGTCCTGTTCAGCGCATGGTGGCTGCGCCACTACCGATACGGCCCGATCGAATGGCTATGGCGCACGCTGATGTATGGTGTACGGCAGCCGATGGCGGCGACACAGGTGGCGGTGGTGGGGTGACGACCCATCTCTCGCCACCGTCATCGCGAGGAGCCCTYGCGACGAAGCAATCMAGRCTGCCTTCGCCGAAAGATTCTGGATTGCTTCGCTKCGCTCGCAATGACGGAGAACGTTGCGACAGCTGAGGTCATYWCGGCCTACGGATCAAGGCTCYGACATAAGAGACACTGCTCTSTCCACCGTCATTGCGAGGAGCYCTYGCGACGAAGCAATCCAGGCTGCCKYCGCYRARAGAYTCTGGATTGCTTCGCTRCGCTCGCAATGACGGWGAACGTTGCGACAGCTGAGGTCATCACGGCCTACGGATCAAGGCTCCGACATAAGA
>NZ_JBFUES010001244.1:0-1898 GCF_056403875.1 Bradyrhizobium sp. P2_E8 | reverse complement strand
CTTCGCGATGGACCATGCGATGAAGATGATGGCGCAGCGCGGCGGCGTGTCGGCGGAGATCGAGGACGACACGCCGCGCGGCCACGCGGCGCGCGCAGCGCTGGCCAAAGCGGCCTACGATCTCAACGTGCAGCAATATTGCTGCGCGGGTCTCAATTTCGGCTATTACTACGATGCCTCGTCGATCATCGCCTATGACGGCGAAACGCCACCGGCTTACGCGATGGGCAGCTTCACGCCCTCCACCGTGCCCGGCGCGCGCGCGCCACATCTGTTTCTGCGCGACGGACGATCGCTCTACGACGTATTCGGAGCCGGCTACACATTGTTGCGGTTCGACCCGGCGATCGACGTGGCGCGGCTGCAGTCCGCCGCAAGGGAGCGCGGCATCCCGCTCGCGCTGGTCGACATCGCGCCTGACGAGGCGAACGACGCCTATGCCGAGAAGCTGGTGCTGGCGCGGCCCGACCAGCACATCGCCTGGCGCGGGCAGGTCGCGCCCGCGGACCCACACGGCTTGCTGGCGCGCATCACCGGCGCTTCGGCGTAAGGCGGCTTGAAGCGGACGGCCCGGCGGCGCAGGCCGCCCGGTCGTGGTTCACAAACTAGAACGTAACGAGGAGGGGAACGTGTTTCACGTTGCAAGGCGCCGCATTCTGGCCGTGCTGACGGCCGTGACTTTCGCCGTGCTGCCGCTGGAGGCGGGCAAAGCCGCCTACCCGGAGCAATTGATCAAGATCGTCGTAACCTTCCCGCCCGGTGGCAGCGCCGATACGGTGATCCGTGCGCTCGAGCCGTTGGTCACCGCCGAGCTCAGGCAGAGCCTGGTGATCGAGAACCGCGCAGGCGCTGGAGGCAATATCGGCATGGCCGCGGTTGCGCAGGCAAGGCCGGACGGCTACACGCTCGGCGTCGCGCCGGCAGGCAGCCTGACGGTGAACCCGCATCTCAATTCGTCGATGCCGTTCGAGCTGAAGGATCTCGCGCCGATCACGTTGCTTGCGGAAATTCCCTTTGTGCTCGTCGCCTCTGCGAACATACCGGCGCACAGCACGGCGGAGACAATCGCGCTCGCCAAGGCAAAGCCGGGTGCGCTGTCGATCGGACATGGCGGCAATTCGACGGCCATGCATCTGACGGCGGCGCTGTTCACACAGAAGGCCGGCATTGCGATGGAGCTGATTCCGTACCGAGGGACCGCGCCGGCGACGGTCGACGTCCTTGCCGGACATGTCCCCTTCGCGGTGCTGGATATTCCCGCATCGAGGCAACTGATCCTCGAAGGCAAGCTCAACGCGATCGGCGTCTCCTCGGCGCGCCGCCTTTCATCGCTGCCGGATGTGCCGACGCTGGCCGAGACCGGCATTGCGGGTTTCGAATCCGTCGGCTGGTTCGGGCTGGTTGCGCCGGCCGGCACGCCCGCCGACATCGTCGCCAGGCTGAACGAGGCTTTCACGAAAGCCCTGAAGGACCCGTCGGTGGCCGAGAAGATCAGGACCCTCGGCGCAGAGCCCGCGCCAATGTCGCCGGAGCAGTTCGGTCGCTTCATTCAAAGCGAAAGCGCGAAATGGGGCAAGCTCATCAGCGAAGCCGGCATCAAGGCGAACTAGAACTGGCATTACGATCGGTCGGCGCCACGCCGACGGCCGCTCCCTCGAGTGTGCGATGCCCACAACCGTGCGCCCGAGCTAATTCGCGGCGATGCCCGCGCTCTCGATCACCCGCTTGTAGCGTGCGGTCTCCTCGACGATGAACGGTCCCATCTCGGCCGGCCCCTTGTCGGCAATCGACACCTGGCCGTTGGTGGCGAGGTCCGCGACGATGCCGGGGTCGGCGAGCACCGCGGCCAGCGCCTCAGAGAGCTTGCCCACGATTCTCGGGTCGGTCCCGGCCGGGAC
>NZ_JBFUES010001243.1:0-1899 GCF_056403875.1 Bradyrhizobium sp. P2_E8 | reverse complement strand
GCTTTGAGGTCTCCTCGACCTCGGGCTTGGCGACGATGCGCAAGGGCGTCGCGCGCCGCCGGTGCTGGCGGGTCGCCTCGCTGATCAGATCGACATATTCAGGCTTGTTGGCCATGAGGCGTGTCCTCGCGAAGCCGTCGCGAGGACACAATGTCGGCGCTGCCGCTTAACAGCCGCTTGCCGCTTTAGCTCAAATTGCGGGGAGCAGCTTAGCGCCACTCCCGGACGTCGACGAAGTGGCCCGCGATCGCCGCTGCGGCCGCCATCGCCGGCGACACCAGATGCGTGCGGCCCTTGAAGCCCTGGCGGCCCTCGAAATTGCGGTTCGAGGTCGAGGCGCAGCGCTCTTCCGGCTTGAGCTTGTCCGGGTTCATGGCAAGGCACATCGAGCAGCCCGGCTCGCGCCACTCGAAGCCGGCCTTGATGAAGATCTTGTCCAGACCCTCAGCCTCGGCCTGCTCCTTCACGATGCCCGAGCCCGGCACCACCATGGCGTTGACGCTGGCGGAGACCTGCTTGCCTTCCGCGATCTTGGCGGCGGCGCGTAGGTCTTCGATGCGGCCGTTGGTGCAGGAGCCGATGAAGACGCGATCGAGCTTGATGTCGGTGATCTTCGTCCCCGCGGTCAGGCCCATGTACTTCAAGGCGCGGTGCTTGGAGAGACGCTTGGCCTCGTCCGCGATCTTGTCGGGATCGGGCACGATGCCGGTCACCGAGATGACGTCCTCGGGGCTGGTGCCCCAGGTCACGATCGGCGGCAGCTTTGCAGCGTCGAGGCGCAGTTCGTGGTCGAAATGCGCGCCTTCGTCGGAGCGCAGTTTCTCCCAGTAGCGCATCGCCGCGTCCCAGGCCGCGCCCTTCGGCGCCTTGGGGCGGTCACGCAGGAAGTCGTAGGCCTTCTGGTCGGGCGCGACGAGGCCGGCGCGGGCGCCGCCCTCGATCGACATGTTGCAGACCGTCATGCGGCCTTCCATGCTGAGCGCGCGGATCGCGTCGCCGGCGTATTCCAGCACGTAGCCGGTGCCGCCCGCGGTGCCGATCTCGCCGATGATGGCGAGGATGATGTCCTTGCCGGTCACGCCGTCAGGCAATTTGCCGTCGACGGTGACGCGCATGTTCTTGGCCTTCTTCTGGATCAGCGTCTGCGTCGCCAGCACGTGCTCGACCTCGGAGGTGCCGATGCCGTGCGCGAGCGCGCCGAACGCGCCATGCGTCGAGGTGTGGCTGTCACCGCAGACGATGGTGGTGCCGGGCAGGGTAAAGCCCTGCTCGGGGCCGATGACGTGGACGATGCCCTGGCGCTTGTCGAACTCGTTGTAATATTCGATGCCGAATTCCTTGGCGTTGTCGGCCAGTGCCTTGATCTGCTCGATGCTCTCCGGATCGGGATTCGGCTTGGAGCGGTCGGTGGTCGGCACGTTGTGGTCGACGACCGCGAGCGTCTTTTCCGGCGCATGAACCTTGCGCCCGGTCGCGCGCAGGCCTTCGAACGCCTGCGGTGAGGTCACCTCGTGCACCAGATGGCGGTCGATATAGAGCAGGCAGGTGCCGTCGTCGGCTTCGTGCACCAGATGGTCGTTCCAGATCTTGTCGTACAATGTGGTCGGCTTGGACATGAGCTTGAGCTCCGGGAATGTGTGTCAGCGAAGAGCGCGGGTGGCGCGCGGGCAACAAAATCGTCAGCGCAGCTTTTAGGCTGCGCGCGTAAGCTCTGACGTTGCCGAGGTCGCGAAGCGTCCGAAGAACCGGCCAGGCAGCCGCGAGCGATCGTCGATGACGATGCGCTTGACGGGGGCGAGGCTGGTCAGATCTGGAAACATTCTAGAAGCTATATAGCATGCAGCGGTAAAAGCGCGAGTGCTTCAAGTTCGTCATTGCGAGCGCAGCGAAGCAATCCAG
>NZ_JBFUES010001242.1:0-1902 GCF_056403875.1 Bradyrhizobium sp. P2_E8 | reverse complement strand
ACGCTGTTCCCGTTCAGGCCGACAAGATCCGCATCGGTTACCTGTCGGGGGATTTTCGCACCCATCCGGTCAGCTATCTGGCCGCAGGTCTTTTCGAGGCCCACGATCGCACCCGATTTGAAACGCATGGTTTCTCGATCGGCCCGACCGACGACAGCGATCTGCGCGCGCGATTGGAGCGGAGCTTCGACCAGTTTACCGATCTCTTCGGGCGGAGCGACGATGAAATCATGGGCTGCATCAAGGCGGCCAAAATCGACATCCTCGTGGACCTGATGGGGCATACGCTCGGAGCACGGCTCGCTGTTCTCGCGCAGCGGCCAGCTCCAATTCTCGCAGGTTATCTCGGCTTTGCCGGCACCGTCGGCGGAGGATTGCTGGATTATGTGATCGCCGACGAGCGGGTCATTCCTGCCGAGGACCGCAAGCACTTTTCAGAGAAGGTCGCCTGGCTGCCGCATTGCTTCATGCCGCACGATGCCGAGGGACGCGCGATCTCGCACGCCGGGCTCGACAGGCGAGCGCAGGGATTGCCTGCCGAAGGCATCGTCTTCTGCGCTTTCAACAACGCCTACAAACTCAATCCTGCGACCTTTGGGAGCTGGATGCGCATCCTGAAGGAGGTCGACGGTTCCGTCGTCTGGCTTTCCGATCTCCAGGATGTCGCAAAATCCAATTTGCGGAGAGCGGCCGAGGCGAGCGGCATCGATCCCCGGCGCCTGGTCTTTGCGACGCGCGTTGCCTCGACGGCGGATCACCTGGCGCGTCACGGCCTGGCAGACCTGTTCCTGGACGCGCTGCCGTACAATGCCCACACCACCGCAGGCGACGCTCTCTGGGCCGGCCTGCCCGTGCTGACGCTGGCCGGAGAAACCTATGCGGGCCGGGTCGCAGCCAGCCTGCTGCATGCTCTCGGATTGGTCGAGCTCATCACGCATTCTCGCGATGAATATGAGGAACGCGCGATTGAACTGGCGCTAGATCGCGAGAAGCTCCGCGGCATCAGGGAAACTCTGGCAAAGCGTCGTCATACGATGCCGCTGTTCGATACGTCTCTGCTTGCCCGAAACCTGGAACAAGCGTTTGAGGCCATGGTTCGGCGGTATCGCGCCGGATTGCCGCCCGATCACATCGAGGTGTCCTCGGTACGATCCGTCTGATGGTTGGAACACCGGCCGATCGGTTGATCCAGATCGAGCCGCGAGCAGCCGATGCCGGGTTCTCGATACTGCCAGCCGTATTCCATGTGATTCCATGTGGCGATTCCGCTTTTTGCCTGAAGGAGCGGCCGCACAGATTCGGCGGGGATTCGCCCGTTCGATTCGAGTGGGACGGAGGCGCAGCAGCGCCATGGAGAGCGGTGCCCAAACCGGGGATTTTTCAAGGCGGCTGGAACCTGAGAAATTTCTCTATATTTTTCAGTCGGTTACGCGGTCACGTCGATCACAACTGCGTGTTATTTGTGCAACACCCATCGGAAAACACGTGTTTGAGGCCCGGTCCGAAGCGTTCTTTTGTTGTGTGTGCAAAGACGTTCAGTAATTGTGAGCGAGCGACGGAGGGGGGCATCCCGAGGTCGTCCCGTTCTAGGTGGTTCGCTTAAGTCCCTCGCGTTTTCAGCGGGTGTGTCCGAAAGCGCGAAGCGGCTAAGCGGTGGTTACAAGGGACAAGGGAACCAACCTTAGGGTGTCGTCACCCAGCGGATCCGGAACCTTCCCTATAGAGCAAACTTGGAGGTTTAACATGAACTTTAAGAGCCTTTTGCTCGGTACGGCGGCGGGTCTGATCGCCGTTGGCGGAGCTCAGGCAGCCGATCTTCCCGTGAAGGCCAAAGCGGTCGACTACGTGAAGATCTGCTCCCTGTACGGAGCCGGTTACTACTACATGCCGGGCACTGACACC
>NZ_JBFUES010001241.1:0-1903 GCF_056403875.1 Bradyrhizobium sp. P2_E8 | reverse complement strand
TGCCTGGATGAAGCGCGGGGATGTGATCTTGATCCTCCCCGCCAAATAGATCACCATCGTCTCCTGACCGCTCACAACAGAATGGGCGAGGAAACGCGCATGAACGCAACTCCCGGCGTTGGTCTGGTCGAACGTGCCCGCGCCCTGGCGCCGCTGATCGCGGGCGAGGCCGACGAGATCGAACGGACGCGGCGGTTGACGCCTGATGTCGTCGCCGCGCTGATCGAGAACGGGCTCTATCGCGCGCTGCTGCCGCAGAGCCTTGGCGGCGCCGAGGTTCCGATCGACGCCTTCATGCAGATGCTGGAGGAGATCGCGAAGGCGGATGCCTCCACAGCCTGGTGTCTCGGCCAGTGCGGTGTCTGCGCGATGATCGCGGCTTCGCTCGATCACGACACCGCGCATGAGATCTTCAACACGCAGCCGGGTATCCTCGCCTGGGGTGCGATCGCGCATGAGGCGCGCGCGGTCGAGGGCGGCTATCGCGTCACCGCGCGCTGGGATTTTGCCTCTGGCTCGCGGCAGGCGAGCTGGCTGGGGGCGCATGTCCGCATCGTCGGTGCCGACGGTGTGCCGCGCAAAAATGCCGATGGCTCGCCGGAGGTGCGCACCATCCTGTTTCCGGCCACCAGCGCCGTGCTGCATGACGTGTGGCAGGCGATCGGGCTCGCCGGCACCGGCACGGATTCATACGAGGTGAGCGACCTCTTCATCCCCGAGCGCTTCACCGCGTTTCGTGACGTGCCGTCCGCGCTGCGCGAGCGGGGTCCACTCTACAGGATCGGCACCGGCTCGACCTTTAGCTTGGGCTTTGCCGCAGTGTCGCTCGGCGTGGCGCGCGCCACGCTGGATGCAGGAATCGCGCTGGCGCGGGCAAAGCACCAGTCGCTCGCGGTGAGCACCATGCGCGACAACCAGGCGGTCCAGGGCCTGATCGGCCGCACCGAGGGCGACCTTCGCGCCGCGCGCACCTATCTCTATGCGACCGCGAGTGCGATGTGGCGCGACCTGTCTGCGACCGGCGAATTCAGCGCGGCGCATCGCAGCGCGGTTCGCCTCGCTGCGACCTGGACCATCCATCAGTCGGCGCGCGTGGTCGACGCCGCCTACCACATGGCCGGCGCCACGGCCGTGTTCCGCAGCAATCCGTTCGAACGGCGGTTCCGCGACATGCACGCCATCGCGCAGCAGATCCAGGCGCGCGACACGCATTACGAGGATGTCGGGAAGGCGATTTTGTCCGGCGGCGTCGACGCCGGCCGCTGAATTTGCCTACGCCTTGCGTGCGCCGAGCAGGCGGCCTCGCCAGCCCATGCCAATCACCAGGGCGATCATCAGGAGGAACGCTGCGGCGACGGCGAAGTCGACGATGCGGTCGCCTCCCGAGCAAATGTCCTGATAGACGCAGGCGCGGGACAGGATGCCGCCCCGGAGCAGGCCGGCGAGCACTCCGAAATAAAGCAAGACGCTGAGCGCGAGATAGACCACCGTCACAAGCGCGCGCCGCAGCCGCGACGGCATCGCCGGGTCATCCTCACGCCGCTCCGTGACGAACTGGCCGGGATTCGCCTTGGCGGGATCGCGGATCTGGACGGTCGAATGCGTGAGCAGATCGTGAACCGCCTGGTTGCGGCGCGTGGCAGCCATGACCACGAACGAATACCAGCCCAGCACGCTCTTCACGACGAAACGTGCAAGCGCCTTGGCAAAACTCAAATTGCCGCCACGATCGTCAACGACGCGCAAGTTCGTCCAGATATGCCCGAGCGTTCCGCCTGCGCACCAGACCATCACGGGCTCGTAGAGCACCAGGATGACGACGACTGCGACGCCGAGGATCCGGCTCAGTCCATCGCTCGCGACATTGCTCGCGACCGCCAGGGCGCCGAACAGCATGGCCATT
>NZ_JBFUES010001240.1:0-1907 GCF_056403875.1 Bradyrhizobium sp. P2_E8 | reverse complement strand
GGCTTGTACCGCTCAACCCGGCCCCGCGCCTTGCGTCGCCGTATAAACGGCATAGAGCGACTGGCTCGCSGCCATGAACAGGCGGTTGCGCTTGRSGCCGCCGAAGCAGACGTTGCCGCACACTTCCGGCAGGCGGATGCGGCCGAGCAGCTTGCCCTCCGGCGACCACACCGTCACGCCGCTATAGCCGACGGCGCGGCYGGCATTGCTGGAGGCCCAGACATTGCCGTTGACGTCGCAGCGCACCCCGTCCGGCCCGCACTTCACGCCGTCGATCACGCAATCGCTGAACTTCTTGAGGTTGGAGAGCTTGTTGTCCGTGCCGACGTCGAACACGAAGATCTCGCCCTTGCCGCCGGCGCCGGTGTCGCCCGGTCCCTTGCCGGTCGAGACGACATAGAGCTTCTTGTAGTCTGGCGAGAAGCACAGGCCGTTCGGATCCGGCACCTGCTCCTCGGTGACGACGAGGTCGATGCGGCCTGAGGGATCGATGCGATAGCAGTTGGTCGGCAGCTCGCGCTTGCCCGGTGTGAAGCCGGCCGGCTGTCCGATCCGCGGATTGAGCTTGCCGCCCGCATTGCTCGGGCCGCCGGCGACATCGGGTTCGCCTTCGTACAACTGGCCGCCATAGGGCGGATCCGTGAACCAGTAGCTGCCGTCGGGATGCGCCGCGATGTCGTTTGGTGAGTTCAGCTTCTTGCCGTTGTAGTTGTCGCAGAGCACGGTGGCGGTGCCGTCATGCTCGTAGCGCGTCACCCGCCGGGTCAAATGTTCGCAGGAGAGCTGACGGCCCTGGAAGTCGAACGAATTGCCGTTGGAGTTGTTGGACGGCGAGCGGAACACGCTGACGCGGCCATCGTCCTCGGTCCAGCGCATCTGCCGGTTGTTGGGAATGTCGCTCCACAAGAGGTAACGGCCCTGCGCGCTCCACGCCGGGCCCTCGGCCCACAACAGGCCGGTGTGAAGGCGCTTGATCGCGGTGTTGGGCTGCGCCAGGTCGTTGAAGGACGGATCGATCGCGATGATGTCGGGGTCCCAGAAATACGTGGTCGGCGCGCCGTTGGGGCCGAAATCGCGCGGCGGAGTGGTGATCGTCGTCGGCGGAGCGGCAGGTCCCGTCTGAGCCAGCGCGGGGCCGGCCATAGTGGCGGCGGCACCGAGCGCAAGCCCCCGGACAAGTGTCCGTCGCGAAAGCGCAGCATCCTGGTCACGCTGCTCGTGGTCACGAGTCTCCTGGCGTGTCATCGCGTCCTCCCGGTCATGTTCGGCTGGCCGGTTGATCCGGCCGAGCGGGTCGGAGGTTAGTCCGGTCCGCGTCCGGTTGCGAGGGGCAGGTTCGCATCCTCCGTGCGATGTCGCGAACGCCGCAACATCGCCGCATTGCGGCTGTGCAAAGTCCGAGCCGACAATTTCGTCCTGCCCGTGCGCCGCTAACCGGGACCGGTTTTACGGCCTGTCAAGCCTTGACCTCGCGCGCGATGCTGGCAGAACATTCCTCGGGGGAAAGAGGCCGGAACTCATGGTGTTAGCTGTCGTCATACTGGTCATGCTGCTCGCGATCGCATTCGTGGCCGGCTATTTCACCCGCGTCTACGTCTCCCGCAAACGCCGGGCGGAGGCGCGCCGCTGGCGGGATTATACCGAGCCGGATTGGCTCCACGCCAACGCGCCGGCCAACACCAACGAGATCGCAAAAACCGGCAAGGCGGTGCCGACCGCCACCGGCGAGCTCGGTCAGATGCTGGACCGCTGGGAAAGCCGGGCCCGCGCCCGCCGCACGGGATAGCTTCAAGGCCTTCGCCGCTACCAAGACCACCGCGATCCAATCAGGGAATTAGTGAACATCGACAATTACGAGCGCAGCGAAGCAATCCAGACCGTCATGGCGGAAAGGCTCTGGATTGCTT
>NZ_JBFUES010001239.1:0-1907 GCF_056403875.1 Bradyrhizobium sp. P2_E8 | reverse complement strand
CAGTAGATGGAAGGACCGATCGGTCGATACGCGCGAACTTCCGAAGATTACACTGGCACCAAGAATGTCGCCCATGTGCTTGGAGCGTGCGTAGCGAACACCATCTCGGCCAGCGGGCTTTGTCCGCGCAAACAGGCCGGACATCTGATAGCAAGCGATCTGGCCAAAAGTCTGCTACAATCCTGACAAGTGGGGGGCCGTCCACATCTGCAATCTCTACTCGATCACGACCAACCAAGCCGCTATCAGCGCGTTGTTTCGCGTCGTGAACCGATACGTCGGCAATCTGGCGCCGATGCCCGGGGTTTTTCCCGATTACAAGGCACCGATCGTGCGCAACGGAGCCGAGGGTCGCGAGCTTGCGACGGCGCGGTGGGGCATGCCATCGTCATCGAAGGCGTTGATGGATGCCACCAAAAAACGAGCCGAGAAGCTGCAGGCCAAGGGCACGACCGTCGATTTCAAGGAACTGCTGCGGATGGAACCGGACGGCGGCACGACAAACATCCGCAACGTAAAGAGCAAGCACTGGACGCGATGGCTGGGGACCGAAAATCGCTGCGTGGTGCCGTTCAACTCCTTCAGCGAATTCAACAAGGCTGAAGGCGGTGATGTCTGGTTCGCGCTCCATGAGTCCCGTCCCCTCGCCTGCTTCGCCGGCATCTGGACCAATTGGACGTCCGTTCGGAAGGTCAAGGAAGGTGAGACGACTAACGACCTCTACGCGTTCCTCACGACCGAGCCGAACGCCGAGGTCGGCGCCATCCACCCCAAGGCGATGCCGGTGATCCTGACGACGCCAGACGAAGTCGAGACCTGGATGACGGCCCCTCTGGACGAGGCCCTGAAGCTGCAGCTGCCGCTTGCCGATGGAACGCTCCGGATCGTCGCCCGCGGCGTCAAGGAAGATACGGCCGGGCTTGCGACGTGACCATCGAGGACGAGGACGACCGGGCGGCTTCCCCGGGCCGCCAACGCAAGATCATCCACATCGACATGGACGCCTTCTATGCGTCCGTCGAGCAACGGGACAATCCGGATCTCCGCGGCAAGCCGGTCGCTGTCGGAGGATCCCGCGAGAGGGGCGTCGTGGCGGCGGCCAGCTACGAAGCGCGCAAGTTCGGCGTTAGGTCGGCCATGCCATCGGTGACAGCGAAGCGACAATGTCCAGACTTGATCTTCGTGAAGCCGCGTTTCGAGGTGTACAAGGCGGTCTCCCAGCAAATCCGCGAAATCTTCGCCGAGCACACGCCGATCATTGAGCCGCTGTCGCTGGACGAGGCCTACCTCGACGTTAACAAGTTTCTGGCGAAGCTGGCGTCCGACCACCGCAAACCGAACGGCCAGTATGTCATCACGCCGGAGATGGGGCCGGCATTTGTCGAAACGCTTCCGGTTGGCAAGTTTCACGGTATAGGGCCGGCGACCAGCGCCAGGATGAACGCCCTCGGCCTCTACACCGGCCTCGACATGCGTAACCAGTCGCTCGAATTCATGCAGGCAAACTTCGGGAAGGCCGGAAGCCACTACTACTGGATCTCGCGGGGCGTCGACAACCGTGAGGTCCGCGCCGACCGGATCCGCAAATCCGTCGGCGCCGAAAACACGTTTTCCACCGACCTCACCGACTTCGGCACCATGGTCGTCGAACTCGACCCGCTCATCGACAAGGTCTGGCGATACTGCGAAGGCACCGGCAACCGGGGACGCACGGTGACGCTTAAATTGAAATTCAACGACTTCGAGATCGTCACGCGCAGCAGATCCGTCCCCGTCGCGATTTCGAGCCGCAGCGAGCTGGAACGCCGATCGGTCGCTTTGCTGAAGAACGAGATGCCGGTCCTCAAGCCGGTCCGGCTTCTGGGAGTCTCACTGTCGGCGCTGCAGCATGTCGACGACGCGGAACC
>NZ_JBFUES010001238.1:0-1910 GCF_056403875.1 Bradyrhizobium sp. P2_E8 | reverse complement strand
CTGAATGCCTGGCAATATGCCGTTGCTGGGTGTCCGTGCCCCTTCGATATCAGTCAATGTCGCCTCGATTAATTTGCCGAAATTTACCGAGGATCGTGCACCGCAGTCAAAGCCGCTTTGTGGYCGGCGGGGTCAATTATTGGGCAGCGTGGCAAGTGGGCAGCAGCATCGGATCTGCTGCCCACGCGAACCGGTCCGGTTCTGCGACGAATTTGCCACAATTCATCCTGTTCAGACGAACAGGAAGTCGTTGCTGGTGAGGTGGCTGGCGAGGACGTTCTTGAGAAGAACGGAGTCGCTTGCCGATACCTGGACCAGCGTGTCGTTGCCGTTCTGGCTGATCTGGAGGTGGCTGTAATCGGCCGCGAGCGCGCTCGCGATCTGGATCGTATCGTGGTTGGTGCCATTCCCTGCAACGAAATTGTAGATCAGATCGTTGCCCGAATTGACCATGGTGGTTGATCCCGCCGACCAGTAGATGTCGTTGCCGGTGCCRCCCGAAAGCGTCACGCCGGTGGTGGCGGCGGTAATCGTATGGGTGCCGTTGGTGTTGAGCACGTCGATCGACTGCAACTTGCCGGCGCTGTTGTAGAAGTCGTGCTCGACCGCGCCGGGAGATCCGGAGACGACGAATTTGAACACGTCCGTCGTGCCGGAGGCGTTGTTGATGGTTTCCTGGGTCTTGTTGCCGGTGCTGTCGTAGAGATCGGTCACCTTGCTGCCGTCGGTGTTGATCACTTGGGTAAAGTCGAAGGTGCCGTCAGCGTGGGTCCGTTCCACGGCAGTGACCTTGCCGGTCGCATCGAGGTGCTGATGCTGCGTGGTGTAGCTCTGCCCGGTGACGTTGAAGACGTAGTTGTCCTGGGTGTGGTCKGCGTTGGTGACGWAGGCGCTGGWCTTCACGCCKGACGTGTAGASCGTCGTSGAGYTGTAACCGTCSGCCTTCTGCACGACCTCGCTGGTGATGACGCCGGTGGCGTTATAGGTGTCGGTGGTCTTGGTACCGTCGGTGGTCTGAGCCAGCTGGAAGGCGAGGCTGCCGTCGCTGTGGGTGCGSACGATCGAGGTCAGGAAGCCGGTCGCATCGTAGCTGTCATGCTCGGTCGTGTAGRACTGGCCGGTGATGTTGTAGGTGTAGACGTCCTTGCTGTGATCTGCATGGACATCGGTCTCCAGCATCTTGACGCCGGCGGCATTGTAGGTGCTGACCGCGCTGCTGCCGTCGCTGTTGATGACCTGGGYGTAATCGAGCGTACCATCGGCGTGGGTGCGGACCACGGACGTRACCTTCCCGGCCGCGTCCAGATGCTGGACCTGGGTCGTGTAGCTCTGGCCGGTGATGTTGTAGGTGTAGTTGTCYTGKGTGYGGTCTGCGTTGGTGACGAAGGCGCTGGTCTTCACGCCKGACGTGTAGACCGTCGTCGAGTTGTAACCGTCGGCCTTCTGCACSACCTCGCTGGTGATCACACCCTTGGCGTCGTACCAGTCGGTCGTTTTGGTGCCGTCCTTGGATTGCGCCAGCTTGAAGGCAAGGCTTCCGTCGGCGTGGGTGCGCACCAGCGTCGTCAGGAAGCCCGTCGCATCGTAACTGTCGTGCTCGGTCGTGTAGGTCTGGCCGGTGATGTTGTAGGTGTAGACGTCCTTGCTGCCGTTGGCGTTGGTGTCGGTCTCCAGCATCTTGACGCCGGCAGCATTGTAGTTGCTGACGGCGTTGCTGCCGTCGCTGTTGAACACCTGGGAATAGGCCAGCGAACCGTCCGCATGGGTGCGGATCACGGACGTGACCTTCCCGGCCGCGTCCAGGTGCTGGACCTGGGTCGTGTAGCTCTGGCCGGTGATGTTGTACGTGTAGTTATCCTGGCTGTGGTCGGCGTTCTGGACGTAGGCCTTGGTCTTCACGCCGTTGGTGT
>NZ_JBFUES010001237.1:0-1911 GCF_056403875.1 Bradyrhizobium sp. P2_E8 | reverse complement strand
CCGCGCCGATTTCGATCCGCCAGAGCTTGCCAAGGCCTATGAGGCCGGCGGCGCCGCCTGCCTCTCGGTGCTGACGGACACGCCGTCGTTCCAGGGCCATCTCGACTTCATGGTTTCCGCGCGTGCGGCGACGGCGCTGCCGGTGCTGCGCAAGGACYTCATGTTCGACGTCTATCAGGTGGTCGAAGCCCGCGCGCATGGCGCCGACTGCATCCTGATCATCATGGCCGCGCTCGACGACGCCACCGCCAGGGACCTGGAAGACACGGCTATCGCCCATGGCATGGATGTGCTGATCGAGATCCACGACCGCACCGAACTCGACCGCGCGCTCAAGCTGCGATCGCCGATGATCGGCGTCAACAATAGGAACCTGCGCACCTTCGAGACCACGCTCGCGACCAGCGAAGCATTGGCGCCGCTGATTCCCGGAGACCGGCTGATGGTCGGCGAGAGCGGCATCTTCACGCCTGCCGACCTCGCCCGGCTCGAGCGCGTCGGCATGTCGACCTTCCTGGTCGGCGAGAGCCTGATGCGGCAGACCGATGTGACCGCCGCCACGCGTACGCTGCTCGCGCGCGAGACGACGGACCGCGCGACCGGTACGCGCTGACATGGCGCGCAAGCCGGCCAAGACAAGGCCCACCAAGACCAAAGCTGCCAAGACCAAGGCCGGCCCTGCCCTCACCCATATCGGCGCCTCCGGCGAGGCGCGGATGGTGGACGTCTCGGACAAGCCCGCGACCGAACGGCTTGCGGTCGCGGAAGGCCGCGTCCTCATGACCACGGCGACGCTTGATCTCATCGTCTCGGGCAACGCCAAGAAGGGCGACGTGCTCGGCACCGCGCGCATCGCCGGCATCATGGCCGCCAAGCGCACCTCGGAGCTGATCCCGCTCTGCCATCCGCTCGCGCTGTCGAAGGTCACGGTCGATATCGAGCCCGACGCAAAGCTGCCGGGCTGCCTCGTCCGTGCCAGCGTGAAGGTGACGGGCCCGACCGGCGTCGAGATGGAGGCGCTCACGGCCGTGTCCGTCGCCTGCCTCACCATCTACGACATGATCAAGGCGGTCGAGCGCGGCGTGCGCATCGAGGGCATCCACCTCGTCGAGAAGCTCGGCGGCAAGTCCGGCCATTACCGCGCCTGAGCGCGGCGTTATTTCAGCGACGTGCTGATCGAGCCGAATTTGGTGTTGAGCTTGCTGCCCATGCCGTTCACGACGGTGATGATCGCAAGCGCGATGCCGGCTGCAATCAGGCCGTATTCGATCGCGGTCGCGCCGCGCTCGTCGGCGAGGAAGTTCTTCAACGTGTTTTTCATCGTCATGTCCTCACTGTCTCGTTGGCATGCGTGTCCGCAAATTACGTGCCAATGCCGCCGTGAGGAGCGTCAGCATGTTAGATGGTTAAGCCTTGGTTGATCGGCGCATGATCGGCAGGAATTGATCGGCATCGCAGGAACCTTGCGGCAATTTCTGCACATCCAGCCTCCCGCGTATCGATTGCTTTTGCGTGTGGACGTTCATGTCGCATTAACCGCGCTTCCTAACTTCGCCTCCACACCGTTCCCGTAAACCGACGGATGTTTTGAGGATCAGGAATTGATCCTGGCGTGTGTGCGGCAACGATCCACATGATGACGAAATACGGCAGTCGCCTCTTTGACCAGGCCTTCGTGCGCAGCGGACCGATCCGCTGGCTGGTCGTGGGCGGCACGCTGCTGATCGCCGCGATCGCCGTCGGCGCGGTCCTGATGGCACAGAACTTCCGCGAGCGCGCGCTGCGCAACTCCGGCCGCGAGCTCGAAAACACCGTGCTGATGCTCGCCCATCATTTCGATCAGCAATTGCAGGATTTCGCGGTCATCCAGAAGGATTTCGTCGACCACGTCCGCGCGATCGGCATTGCCAG
>NZ_JBFUES010001236.1:0-1915 GCF_056403875.1 Bradyrhizobium sp. P2_E8 | reverse complement strand
ATGCTGCGCCGTCCTCTTCGCTCTCCGAGATCATCGCCCCACGTCAACTGCGTGCGACCCGCACGATGGTCCTCGGCACAGGCCTATCATCCGGCAATCCTACCATTCGACCGCAGGGGTGACTCGCATTCTTCCGGCGGTAACTCGGAATTTCCGGCAAACGTCGGCCTCAAGTGGCGTCCCGTATAAGTACGGGAGACAAGATATCCAGCGATTGAGGAATCAGATAATCTTGCGAACCAATGCTGGGCCTACCTCGAAAAGCCGTACACAATTTCAGGGACGATCGACTCATCTGGCTACCTGGTGGGTGGCAGCCGGTTGCATCACGCGGCGGACGCTGATCGGCGTACCATCCGACTCGGACGTCAGATCGTATCTCCGACTCTTTAGTCTGTCGCGATGCAAGTGATCTCGTACCCGTAGGATGATGCAAGAGCGGATCTGTCTAGTCCATGTACTTGTTGGACATAGAGCCGTTCACCTCTCAGTATCCACTATGAGCCACCCATCTTCGAGATTTGGTGCGGCGGACGAGGGCAATTGCTGAGGCGTAATGTAAATTGTGGGTGTCCGCCAAGACGGCCAGCAACGCCGCACGCAATCAACGTCCAAGGATGGAAAGGCCGCTTTCGGGCGGCTTTTCTTTTGGCTCGATACGGCCCGGCCGCTCAGCGCAAAAGAAAACAGCCCCTCACTCCGGAAAATACCCATAGGAGCCGGTCGCACGCTAAAGTCTGACGCGAAAGGAGTCCAACGCGGAACTCAAGTCCCGCCTCCAACGGTACTTGCGAGCGAGGCTGAGACGTTCAGTCTGTAGCTCCGCCCTACATCAGCCTGTGGAAAGGCCACGGCTCGTCCTCGGTCTGCCGAGAATCAGCTATCTTGCTGAGTTGAAATAGAGTCGGCTTTTTCGAGAAGCTGAAGAGGGCATCTGCGTGCGCGCACCAAAACTGAGCAAGTCTGCGTCGGCGGTCACATCACAGCGCTCTCGGCTGCCGGCCGCATACAAGCACGGCGCTTTCGCGAAAATCGAGCTGCTGCCCTGGGAAGATCCTGCTGCATACGAGCAGCTCCGGCAGCAGCTATTGGAAGAGTTCGAACCCGAAGGTGTCTTGCAAGAAGAGTGTGTGCGAGACATCTTGACGGCCACGTGGCGCAAGCAACGCCTGCGCGATCGACGAAACGTCGAGATGAGGGCCTCCCTGCTGCGGCCGCAAAATCGCGTGTTCGAGCAGCCGCCGATTCCGCTATTCGAGACCCAACTCGATAAGGCGAAGTATGTGGCGGCGAAGGCGGGCTCTGAGGAGCCCAACTTGCCACGCGACGATTATGAGCGCCTCCTGAGCTTTAGCGCTTACTTTGCGCCAGACGCCTCCCCCCGCCTCGTCGACGGCGCGATTGGATGCCTGCCTGAAGAGTACAAAAGCCACCTTCAAACCCACGTACCACGGGAGAAGTATGACGAGCCTTGCCACTGGATCGTTGCACTCAAAAAGGAAGTAGACGGAGTGCTCCTGCCAAGGGTTCGCGAGCGCCGCCCGGATCCAGACGGTTACCTCACGGCTGCGGCCGAATTTTTAGCACCCGACAAAATGCTGGAGGACTTGGCTGTCGAAGAACGGCTCGAAGCGCAGATGGATCGCGCCCTTCGGCGCCTCTTCTGGCTAAAGACACAGAAAAGGCTCGATCGCGAGGCCAGACAAAAGATCGTCGAGGCCAAAGTCTCCTGAGTAAAGTTCTGGGATGCGGAAAAGGTCTTAGCAAATCCGGGTCTTCCTTTTACGGCGACCTRCTCACTCCGACGCTATTCAGAAGGGATCATATATCTTGGGGGCTCTCTCGCCGTATCCCTCCGGTGAAGCTTTCAATTACCCACATTTCCAACCGCTCCGATTTCGGCGCCGAGTTCGAT
>NZ_JBFUES010001235.1:0-1916 GCF_056403875.1 Bradyrhizobium sp. P2_E8 | reverse complement strand
AATTTCGATTCGACGCAGTTCCTCAACCTGGTCGGTGAGGGCGCGAGCCTCGGTGTTACGCTGACCGCGACCATCACCGACGGCGACAATGACACGGCGACGTCCTCGGCCACGATCGAGATCGTGGGCACCGAGGACTCCAGCATCAGCTTCCAGGATGACGGCCCCGCGGTCTCGGTTTCCGCCAATTCGGCCTTCCAGGTCGTCCACGACGAGACCCTGCTGCTGCAGAGCCCGCCGTTCGGCGACGACAATGACATTCTGTTCACGCCCGTCTTCAACGCCGTCAGCAATCCCGGACACGACCCGCAGGTTCTCTTCGGCCTTCCGATCGGGTATGCGCAGAGCAACGTCGCCGCGCTCACCATCGACAATGTGGACTACGGCACCGACGGCGCGGCCAAGACGGGCGCCCAGGTCTTCTCGCTGACGCTGACCGACGCGCAGGGCCAGAGCACGACCGGCCCGGTCGATGCGATGCTCACCACGACGGAAGGGAAGGAGATCTTCCTGTTCCTCGAGAACGGCCTGATCGTGGGCCGTTACGACGGGGGCGATCCCGGCGGTGACGTGACCGGCACCAGCGATCCGGCCGCGTTTGCGATTGCGATCAATCCGGTGAGCGGCAAGGTGTCCGTCGTCCAGTATGTTTCGCTTCACCAGGACAGCGCCGATATCGGCGGCGATATCGATGAAGCGGTCTCGCTGGCAAACGCCCTCGGCCAGGTCAAGGCGACCGTGACGGTCACCGACGGCGACGGCGACCACGCGTCGGCGTCCGCCAACATTGGCGGTGACATTCGGTTCGAAGACGACGGCCCGCTGGTGGCGGCGACGCTGTCTCACAATTTCGGGGTGACGGCGGACGAGACACCGGGCAACCAGGCGAACGACGTTACTGGCCCGTTGCAGATCTTTGCGGACGTGCAGAATCCCGGCGATGATCCGGATAAGCCCGGGCCGGTACTCGCTTACGCGACCAGCAGCGGCGCAGCCCTGAGCATCCTGCCGTATTTCGGCGTCGACGGCCCCGATCCGACTGCGGCGATCACCTATTCGCTCGAGCTGAAATCGTCCACGTCCGGGGTGACCTTGACGGACGGAACGGAGATCACCTTGTCGCAGGATCTTGCCGGCCGGGTGATCGGCACGGTGGGCCAGGACAATGTTCATCCCGAACTGAGCGGCAAGACCGCCTTTGCGGTCGCGATCGATCCGGTCACCGGCAACGTCTCGGTGGTCGAATATCTCTCGCTGCATCACTCCGATACGTCCAATCCGAACGATCCGGCCTCGCTGACCGCGGGCTCGATCTCGGCCGTCGTGACGATCAAGGATGGCGATGGCGACACCGCGTCCGCGTCGGCGGATATTTCGAGCAAGATCCACTTCAACGACGACGGTCCGGCGCTGACGATCGGTACCGACGTGACGGAGCCTGAATTTGTCGCACTCAAGCTGAATCTGGACGAGACGATCGGTCATTCGCCCGACCAATACAATGTCGGCGAGAGCGAGTCGGGCGGCGGCGCGCCGAACGGGATCGTCGACGACACGGCCAACGCCACCGTGACGTTCACGACGAACGCAGCCTCGACCGCCCAGATCGGCGAGTTGAAGACGGGTGAGGGGCTGCTGGCCCCGTTGTTCACGAATGCCGCGATCAACTACGGCGCCGACGGTGCCGCCCTGGTCGATCCCGTCACGTCCCTGCTCAGCCTCGTGCTGACGGGCGCGCCCGAAGGGGGCGGGATCAAGTCCAACCTTGTCGCGACGGCGCTGGAGGGTAGTCCGCTCGACGGTACGTCGGTGGGTCATCGGACCGTCTGGCTGACGCTCGAGAACGGTCAGATCGTCGGCCGCGTTGGCCACGATACGCAGTCCACGGGCGATGATTTCGTCGTCCTGCGCATCTC
>NZ_JBFUES010001234.1:0-1918 GCF_056403875.1 Bradyrhizobium sp. P2_E8 | reverse complement strand
GTCGTAGATCAGTCCGGTGCAGGCGATCGCGCCGGCATTGACCATCGGGTTGAACGGGTGATTGTCGGAATTGAGCCGGATCGAGTTGAAGGGATCGCCCGAGGGCTCGACGCCGATCGCGCTCTCGACGCGGCCGGCGCCCAACAGATCCAGCGCCAGCGCGAACACGAACGGCTTCGACATCGACTGGATGGTGAAGGGCACCCTGGAGTCGCCGACCTCGTAGACATGGCCGTCGAGCGTGGCGAGGCTGATGCCAAAATAGGCAGGGTCGGCCTTGCTCAGCTCGGGAATGTAGTCGGCCACGGCGCCGGACGTTTCGGCGGAGAATTCGTTGAGGCAGGTGTCGAGAAACCGCAGCAAGGGCGGCTTCGAGCGGGTCCATGCGGAGGCGGGCGGCGGTGTCATCGCCCCCTTGTGCAACGCAATCAGGGCACGCGCAACCCGTCCGGTATCGGCCCCTGCCGTCGGATCAACAGAAGCGCGATCGAGATCGTTGGCGCGAGGATCGCAAGGCCCAGCATGGTGACCTGAATCTGCGAAAGCGGCATGATCCCGCCGCCGGGAGTGGCCACCACGAAGCCGCCGATCACCAGCAGCACGCGGATCGGCCATTCCAGCGCGCCGGCGCCGCGGAGGTCGCCGACGAAGGGCTGATAGCCCTGGATGCCGCCGCAGATGAACAGCGTGCCGAACGCGGCCAGCGCCATCAGGCCGAGACCGGCGAGATAGGGGCTCGGCCCTTGCAGCACCAGCGCCGGATTGAGCACGAAGAAGAACGGGATGAAGTAGATGATGCTGCCGACCCACATCGATTCCCAGCCCGTCTTCATCGCCGGCGAGCCGGCGATGCCCGCGGCGGCGAAGGAGGCGATCGCGACCGGCGGCGTGATCGACGACAGCATGCCCCAGTAGAAGATGAACATGTGCACCGCCATCCTGTTGAGCCCGAGCTTCTCCAGCGCGGGCGCGACCAGGATGGCGAGGAAGATGTAGCAGGCCGTCGTCGTCAGCCCGAGGCCGAGAATGAGGCTGGTGAGGGCGCACATGCCGAGCAGCAGGAAGGGATTGTCGCCGGCAATATGCAGGAGGTCGTTGGCGAGGCTCGACACCACGCCGGTCATCGAGAATGCACCGATCAGCAGGCCACAGCCGGCGAGGATGCCGACCAGCTCGACGAAGGTGCGTCCGTTGACCTCCAGGAACTTGCYGATCGTGCCGAGCGTCCAGCGCGTGTCCTTCGAGAAGAGCTGGTTGAGCACCAGCAGCAGCGCGGTGGCGTAGAACGGCGCGTGGCTTTCGCGCTTGAAGTAGAGCAGCATCACGATCAGGAGCGCGATGACGAAGACGTAGTACCAGCCGTCCTTGATCGTATCCATGATCCGCGGCAGTTCGGCGCGCGGAATGCCCTTCAGCTTGTGGCGCGCCGCATAGGCATCGACCTGCATGAACAGGCCGATGTAGTAGAGCGCGGCCGGAATGATCGCGGCGATCGCGACGTCGGCGTAGCTGACATTGAGGAACTGCGCGATCACGAAGGCGGTCGCGCCCATCACCGGCGGGGCCAGCACCGCGCCCGTGGAGGCGCAGGCCTCGATCGCGCCGGCATAGGAGGCGCGAAAGCCGCTCTTCTTCATCACGGGGATGGTCATGGTGCCCGCGGTGAGCACGTTGGAGATGATCGAGCCCGACATCATGCCGAGCAGGCCGCTGGCAAAGATGCAGACCTTCGCCGCGCCGCCGCGGAACGTGCCGCACAGCGCGAAGGCGAGGTTGATGAAGAACTTTCCGGCCCCCGTCATCATCAGCGCGGTGCCGAACACGAGGAAGCCGATCACGGTGTCGGCGAAGGCCTGGATGGGAATGCCGAGCAGGCTCTCGCCCGACAGCACGTGATAGGCGGTGGCCTGCTCCAGCG
>NZ_JBFUES010001233.1:0-1919 GCF_056403875.1 Bradyrhizobium sp. P2_E8 | reverse complement strand
GCATCGGGCAACACGCCGAGCACGCGCAGACGCACCATCCAGGGATTGAAGCCTTCTACCTGCGGCGGCGCCTTCTTGTAGACTGGCAGGTCCGCGGCCTGCACCGATGCAAAAGTCCCCGCGAGCATCGCGCCGACCGTCGCGATCCGCGCCAAGTTTCTTGTCGTTCTCTGCATTTCAATCCCCTTCAGCCGTCTCTCGCGCATCGTTGCGCGACGTCAGCGTCAGAGCAGAAAGGGGATGGTGAAGGATTTGACGCCGATCAAATCAGGCGAAACGCGGCACGATTTGTGTCGCGGCGTTGCAGATGTGTCACGAGCAATGCGAGTGAACGACGCAGGATAGTGCCACGCCCGATCTCACGGCCGCTCGGGATGGTTCAGCATGTACTCGCCGAGATCGCGCTGGCGGCGGTCGGCGCGGGCGGTAGCGGCGCTGCGCTGGACGTCACGGTCCTTGCGGCAGGCCACATATTCCGGCGAGCCCGCCGCATAACCGCGGCTCTGGCACACTGCGTCGTCATCGTCGCCCCCCATCGCCACCGGCGTCTGGTAGCGCGCCGAACAGGCGGAGAGAGCGATGGCAAGAGCTAAGGCTGCAAGCAGGCGCGGCGCGGTGGCAAGTGGCATACAAGGTCCCCTGTTGGCCGGCTCTGTTTAGCGCGGAATGAGGAGATTGTAAGTCCCTGGCCTCCGTTCCCGCCCGCTGTCATTCCCCGCGAAAGCGGGGAATCCAGTACGCCGCGGCCTCTCGGCTCTAGCCTCACCGTCTCTGGAATACTGGATCGCCCGCCTTCGCGGGCGATGACGGTAGGAATTGGTGAGGCGGCGTCACGCCTCGCGGGCGGAGGGCGTTAGCCCTCACACCCTCCCCTTCAGCGCCTCCCCGATCTCGTCCAGCACCTTGGGGTCCTCGATCGTCGCGGGCATGGTCCAGGACTCGCCGTCGGCAATCTTCTTGATGGTGCCGCGCAAAATCTTGCCGGAGCGCGTCTTGGGCAGGCGGCCGACTGTGATGGCGAGCTTGAAGGCGGCGACGGGGCCGAGCTTGTCACGCACCAGCGCGATGATCTCCTTCTCGATCTCGCTAGGTGCGCGCTTCACGCCGGCCTTGAGCACCAGGAAGCCGCAGGGCACCTCGCCCTTGATTGCGTCCTTGACGCCGAGCACGGCGCATTCGGCGACGTCGGGATGCGAAGCCAGGATCTCCTCCATGCCGCCGGTGGACAGACGATGGCCGGCGACATTGATGATGTCGTCGGTGCGCCCCATCACCCAGACATAGCCGTCCTCGTCCTTGTAGCCGGCGTCGGAGGTTTTGTAATAGCCGGGGAACTCGCTGAGGTAAGCTTCCTTGAAGCGAGAATCCTGATTCCACAGCGTCGGCAGGCAGCCCGGCGGCATCGGCAGCTTGATGACGATCGAGCCCATCTTGTTGGGACCGATGGGCTTGGCCGCTTCATCGACCACGTCGACCTGGTAGCCCGGCATCGGCACCGTCGGCGAGCCGTGCTTCACCGGCAGCATGCCGAGGCCGACCGGATTGCCGGCGATGCACCAGCCGGTCTCGGTCTGCCACCAATGGTCGATGACAGGCACCTTCAGCTGCTGCTCCGCCCATTCCACTGTCGGCGGATCGGCACGCTCGCCGGCGAGGAACAGGGTGCGGAATGTCGAGAGGTCGTATTGCCGGATGAACTTGCCGTCCGGATCCTCCTTGCGGATGGCGCGGAACGCGGTCGGCGCGGTGAACAGCGCCACCGCCTTGTGCTCGGAGATGACGCGCCAGAATGCGCCGGCGTCGGGCGTGCCGACCGGCTTGCCCTCATACATGATCGAGGTCGCGCCATGCAGCAGCGGGCCGTAGACGATGTAGCTGTGGCCGACCACCCAGCCGATGTCGGAGCCGCACCACCAGAC
>NZ_JBFUES010001232.1:0-1924 GCF_056403875.1 Bradyrhizobium sp. P2_E8 | reverse complement strand
CCAGACCCGGAATCTCGAGATTCCGGGTTCGATGCTTCGCATCGCCCCGGAATGAYAGATTACGAATGGACTGACCGCATGAGCCGAGCCGCCACCAATTTGCAAATCGATTCTGCCCGCCTCTGGGGCTCCATCCACGAGACCGCGCAATTCGGCGGGACGGCCAAGGGCGGCGTGCGGCGGCTGACGCTGAGTAGCGAAGACAAGCAGGTGCGCGACTGGTTCCGCAAGGCCTGCGAGGACGCCGGCCTCGAGGTTCATGTCGATGCGCTCGGCTCACAGTTCGGCCTGCGCAAGGGACGCGACATGTCGAAGCTGCCTGTCGGCATCGGCTCGCATCTCGACACCCAGCCGACCGGTGGCAAATATGACGGCATCCTGGGAACGCTCGGCGCACTGGAAGTGATCCGCACGCTGAACGACGCCGGCATCGAGACCGAAGCGCCCATCTGCGTGGTCAACTGGACCAACGAGGAAGGCTCGCGCTTCGCACCCGCAATGATGGCCTCCGCGGCCTATGTCGGCGACTTCACCACCGACGACATTCTGTCGCGCAAGGACATCGACGGCACCACCGTCGGCCAGGCGCTCGACGGCATCGGCTATCGCGGCGACAAGCCGGTCGGCTTCCAGAAGCTCGGCTGCTTCGTCGAGCTGCACATCGAGCAGGGCCCGATTTTGGAGGCCGAGGGCAAGACCATCGGCGTCGTCGATTCCGGCCAGGGCGTGCTGTGGTATGACGGCAAGATTTCCGGCTTCGAGAGCCATGCAGGATCGACCCCGATGCCGCTGCGGCGCGATGCGCTGGCCACGCTCTCCGAGATCGTGCTGGCGATGGAGGCGATCGCCAAGAAGCACGGGCCGAACGCGGTCGGCACCATCGGCGAGGCCGTGATCGCCAACCCCTCGCGCAACGTCATACCCGGCGAGATCGCCTTCACCATGGATTGCCGCAGCGCCGATGGGGCGATCATGGACGCGCTCGATCGCGACCTGCGCGCCGCGATTGCCGAGATCGCAGCGCGCCGCAAGGTCGAGGTCAAGATCGACCTGGTCTGGCGCAAGCCGCCGACGCATTTCGATCCCAAGCTGATCGCGGCGGTCGAGAACGCGGCCAAGACGCTCGGCTATTCCTCTCGCCGCATCACCTCCGGCGCCGGTCACGACGCCTGCAATCTCAACACCGTGATGCCGGCGGCGATGGTGTTCGTGCCTTGCAAGGACGGCATCAGCCACAACGAGCTGGAAGACGCCACGCAGCCCGACTGCGCCGCGGGCACCAATGTGCTGATGCACACCGTGCTGGCGATCGCCGGCGTCGCGTCCTGACCGGAGAGAGCCATGCGCGGAGTTTTCGTCGACGCCAACGAAGCCCTCGCCGTGATCATGGAGCGGCTGGAGCGGCCCGGCGATCCCAAGGTGCGGATCAACAGGGACCCTGACATCAAGCCCGAGCAATACCCGGAAATCCTCGGCGGCGCCGAGATCGCGATCGTCGACCACACCGCGCTGCCGACCGACGTCGCGAGGAAATGCGCGGGCCTGAAGCACGTCGTGTTCCTCGGCACCGGCGCGCGCAGCTACATGAACCCGGAAGAGCTTGCCGAGCTCGGCATCTCCGTGCACCTGATCAAGGGCTATGGCGACACCGCCGTGGCTGAATCCGCGATCGCGCTGATGTGGGCCTCGGCCCGCGTCATCGCGATGATGGATCGCGAGATGCGCGTCGGCAACTGGCTGCGCGAAGACGGCATGCAGCTCACCGGCAAGACGCTCGGCCTCATCGGCTTCGGCGGCATCGCAGCGGAGGTTGCGCGCATCGCCACGGGCAGCGGCATGAAGGTGATCGCCTGGAACCGCTCGCCGAAGAGCTATCCGGGCGTCACGTTCACCGATCTCGACACCGTGCTGGCGACCAGCGACG
>NZ_JBFUES010001231.1:0-1926 GCF_056403875.1 Bradyrhizobium sp. P2_E8 | reverse complement strand
AGACGACCATCGAACACGAAGCCGCCGCGCCGTAGTCATACGGTCGGCGGCTTTCATGCGTTGGTAGCGACTAGCGCCCCAGTTTGCGTACGGCCGGGGGGTGCGGCCCTAAACAAGGGTTCAACGATGTCGCTGTACTTCTTCCGCATCAGTACCGGTCGCTATTCCGGCGCCGCCGATCAGCCGTACGAGTTCGAGGATCGCGCAGCCGCATGGACCGAGATGACCGAGGTCTGCGCCAATCTGCTCGGCGGCATCTCGCGCGGCCTGAAGCCGAACGCCGAGTGGTGCATGGAGCTGCTCGACGAGAACAAGAAGCCGGTCTTTCGCATCAGCCTCGTCGGGGAGGCGGTGCGCTGACACCATCCGCAAATGATGGCGTCGGCGTTAACGAACGCGAAGCATGCAAATCCGGGAAGCTTCATTTCGCTGCGCGTGAAACGTGTGGAAGTCCACGGATTTAAGCCGCGTTTTCCGTACTTCTACCTAAGACGCGAGGGGCTCCTTTAACGTTAATGAGTAACCTGCCGGTTAGCCTTTCCGGGATGTTCACGCGCTTCGTCGCGGCAATGCGTATCCCGGGAAATCGTTCAATGTCGTTCATTCAGAACCTGCGAATCGGCACCAAGCTCGCCATCACCTCCGCGCTGACCATCGGACTCGTCGCGCTGATGATCTTCCTCCAGATGAGCGGCAGCACCGAGGTCCAGAGGCTCGGCAATGGAGCATCGGGACAGCAGGCGATCGCGCAAAACGCGGCTGACGCGAAGGGCTCGGTGCGAGGGATGCAAATCGGCATTCGCGACATCCTGACCTCGTCCTCGCCCGCCGAGATGCAGAAGGCGGTCACCTATTTCAACGACCGCCAGAAGTCAGCCCTGCAGTTCGCGGCCGAAATGGCCAAGCTCTCGCGCTCGGCGGAAAATCGCAAGCGGATCGATCGCCTGACCGTGCTGATCGGCGAATTCGGCAAGGGCGAGCTGCAGATCGAAGCCATCCGCAAGCAGGAACTCGCGTTCGACGGGAAGAAGGACGGCGAAGGGGCGGCGCAACTCGCAAAGCTCGTTGCCGAGGTCGATCGCATCCGCAAGGAGACGCTGGCGCCGATCAACGAGGAGATCTCCGAGGTCGCCAATCAGATCACCGACTTCGCCAAGCAGAGGAGCGTCGAAGCGCGCACCGAGGCAGAGGCCGAAGCGGCGTCGGTTGCCCGGACGTCAATCGTCACCGGCGTCCTGGTCGCGCTGGTCCTGATCGGCGCGTGCATCTTCTCCGTCTTCAGCATTGCGCGGCCGATGCGTGCACTCACGGCAGCGATGGAGAAGCTCGCCGGCGGCGACTTTTCCGTGGTGCTGCCAGGCCTCGGCCGCAAGGACGAGGTTGGCGAGGTCGCCGGTGCCGTCGAGAAATTCAAGATCGTGTCCGAGCAGAAGGCGCGCGAGGACGCGGAGGCCAAGATGCGGCAGGATCAGATCGCGGCCGAACAGCGCAAGGCCGAGATGCGCAGGCTCGCCGACAGCTTCGAAGGTGCCGTCGGCGAGATCGTCGGCACGGTGTCGTCGGCCTCGACCGAGCTCGAGGCGTCCGCCACGACCCTGACCTCGACCGCCGAGCGCACGCAACAGCTCACGACCGTGGTCGCAGCCGCTTCGGAGGAAGCCTCAACCAATGTGCAGTCGGTGGCGTCCGCGACGGAAGAGCTGTCGTCCTCGATCACGGAGATCAGCCGGCAGGTGCAGGAATCCGCGCGTGTTGCAAGCGAGGCCGTCGGCCAGGCTCGCACCACGACCGAGCGTGTCAGCGAACTGTCCAAGGCCGCGACGCGGATCGGTGACGTGGTCGAGCTGATCAACACCATCGCGGGTCAGACCAACCTCCTGGCACTCAACGCCACGATCGAGGCGGCACGCGCCGGTGAGGCCGGCC
>NZ_JBFUES010001230.1:0-1927 GCF_056403875.1 Bradyrhizobium sp. P2_E8 | reverse complement strand
GCGTAATGGTCGGCGACCGCACTGTGCGTGCGATGAAAGGCGGTATCGAAGCATGCCACCTGCGGCAGCGTCGGGAAGCCGGCAAGGATCGAGCGGATCGGCGCAAGATTATGCGGTTGATGCAGCGGCGCAAGGCTGACGAACCGCTCCAGCCGGGCGACCACGCCATGATCGATCCGTACCGGCCGATCATAGTCCGGACCGCCATGCACGACGCGGTGCCCAACCGCGATCGGGTCGATGCGAAGCTCGTCACGCAACCAGCTCCCCGCGATCTCCATCGCGGCCGGAACGTCCGCGACCGCCTCGATCGGGTAGGCGCGGTCGGCGAGCGTATCGCCATTCGCGCCGCTCGCCCGCAATCGCGGACGGCTACCAATGCCGTCCATCTGGCCCTTGAGCTGCCGCCGCAGCCTCCCCTCTCCCTCGATCGAAAAGACCTGGAACTTGACGCTCGAGGAGCCCGCATTGACGACGAGAATCGTATCCATGATGGTCACGCGGCAACTGTCGGGGCGTGTTGACGCCGGGCATTGGCATAGAGCGACGCCACCGCGCAGGATGCCATGCGCGCCCGCGGCGAGTCCGCCCGTGACGTCAGCACGACGGGCACCCGGGCGCCGAGCACGATGCCGGCGCCGTCGGCCTTGGCAAAGTAGGCCAGGTTTTTCGCCAGCATGTTGCCCGATTCGAGGTCGGGAACGACGAGGATCTGAGCCCGGCCGGCGACCTCGGACTTGATGCCCTTGATGCGCGCGGCCTCGGGATCGATGGCATTGTCGAACGCGAGCGGGCCGTCGAGCACGCCGCCGGTGATCTGCCCGCGATCAGCCATCTTGCAGAGCGCAGCCGCCTCGATCGTCGAGGGAATCTTGGACGTCACGGTTTCCACCGCCGAAAGGATTGCCACCCGTGGCGTCTTGCCGAATCCGGCCTCATTGTAGAGATCGATGGCGTTCTGGATGATGTCGCGCTTGGCATCGAGATCGGGAAAGATGTTGATCGCGGCATCCGTCACCAACAGGGTTTCGGCATAGACCGGCACGTCCATCACGAACACATGGCTGATGCGCCGGTCGGTGCGCAGACCGCCCACCTTCGCCGTCACCGCGCGCATCAACTCATCGGTGTGAAGGCTACCCTTCATGAGCATTTCGCCCTTGGCTGCGTGGATCAGCTCGACACCTTTGTCGGCGGCCTCCTCGCTATGCGCGGCGTTGACGATCTCGAAGCCGGAGATGTCGAGGCCGGAGCTGCGCGCGATGTCGCCGATTCTGCTCGCGGGCCCGACCAGGATCGGCCGGATGATGCCGGCCTGCGCGCTGTCGACAGCGCCGCGCAACGAGGTTTCGTCGCAAGGATGCACCACGATTGTCGGAACCGGCGGCACCGCCTTTGCCGCCGCAATCAACCGGTCATACTTGCTGGGAGACTGCGTTTGCCTTGCTTCGGTTGACATGATGTCGCTCCCAATCCTTGCAGACAGCCTTACGACGCCTTCGCCTTTGGATCGAAAGGGGCGACGTTCGATTCTCCTTCACCTGTATCGACGCCGAACAACGTGGCGACGCGCCGGAGGCGACTTGCGCGCTCGCCCGTGATCTCGCCGCTTGCGGAGAGCACCTCGCGTATCGCCGCGAAGGCCGCACGCCGCTGGTTGACATCCTCGGGCAACAGCTTCTGAACGGCTGCCAAAGCACCTTCCCGATCGATCAGCAGCATGAAGAACTGCTCGCGGACCAGCATCTTGAACTCCGGAAGCGTCATTCGCTGTCCACTGTAGTCGCGACGGATCTGGCGCAACGCCTCAATGCTGCGCTCGTCGACCATTCCCCGCGCCGACCCGATGTAAAGCAGGCTTCGAATGGCCGCCTCGCGCAGGCCGCCCTCGCCGATCCCGGATTTCAGCTGCGCAACCCGCTTGTCC
>NZ_JBFUES010001229.1:0-1929 GCF_056403875.1 Bradyrhizobium sp. P2_E8 | reverse complement strand
GTTCTTGCCAAGCTTGAGCTGCTGGGCCCCGGCTCTGCAGCGCACCGCTGAAGAAGCGCTGCGCTGCGTCCGGGGCACGAGATCAACCCGCCCTACATCACCCGTCCTGCCGCGCGCTTGACCGCCTCGAGGCGGCGCGCCTGATTTGCTGCCCCGCGCTCTCTCAGCAAGGCCAGCACTTCGGCTGGCGCGGTGTCGGGCGACCCGGACGTGAACGGCGGGGCGGGGTTGTATTCGATCTGGAGCTGGATCGCTTCCGCCGTGGTGCGGTTGACCAGGATCGACACCAGCGTCAGCGCGAAGTCGATCCCGGCGGTGACGCCGCCGCCGGTGACGCGGTTGCGGTCGATGCAGACACGCGTCTTGGTCGGCGTTGCGCCGAACTGGCCGAGCATCTCCATCGCGCTCCAATGGGTGGCGGCGCGGTAGCCCTTCAACAGGCCGGCTGCACCAAGCGCCAGCGCCCCGGTGCAGACCGAGGTGACGTACTTGGCGCCTTCGGCTTGCTTGCGCAGGAAATCCAGCACCTCCTCGTCATTGAGCAGATCATTGGTGCCGCCGCCGCCGGGCACGCAGATCACGTCGAGCTGCGGGCAGTCGGCGAATGTCGTGGTCGGCGTCATTGTCAGCACGGAATCGCTCGGCACCGGCTCGATCCGCTTCCAGATCAAATGCAGCCTGGCGCCGGGAACTGCGGAGAACACCTGCAAGGGGCCGGTGAAGTCGAGCTGGGTGACGCGCGGAAACACCAGAAGTCCGATCTGGAGCGGGGACGACATCGGAAGATCCTCCAATCTTGGGCTTGACGCAGGCAAACTGGCATGATGCCCTTCTGTCCAAAATGGCGTAATTCCCTCTATTTCGGACATAACCATGATCGGCATCCTGATCTTCCCGGATTTTCAGTTGCTCGATGCGGCGGGCCCGATCTCGGTGTTCGAGGTCGCAGCACGCTGCGCCGGCAAGCCGCTCGCGCTGCGGGTGCTGGCGRTGAATGCGGGGCCGGTGCGCAGCTCGTCCGGCGTCGAAATGTTGGCGCGCGATTTCAAGTCGGCGAACGCCATCACGACGCTCGTCATCGCGGGCGGCGCGGGGGTGGCGGATGCCGCGCGCTGCGAGGTGACGCGCGCCTTCGTGCAGCGGCTGGCGCGGCGCGGCGTTCGGGTCGCCAGCGTCTGCTCGGGCGCCTATGTGCTGGCCGAAGCCGGCCTGCTCGACGGTCGCCGCGCCACCACGCATTGGGGCCGCACGCGCGATTTCGTCGCGCGCTATCCCAAGGTGAAGTTCGAGCCCGACCAGATTTTTACCCGCGACGACAATGTGTGGACGTCGGCGGGGATCACGGCGGGTATTGACCTTGCACTGGCGATGGTCACGGAGGACCATGGCGAGGAGATCGCGCAGGCGGCCGCGCGCCAGCTCGTGCTCTATCATCGCCGCAGCGGCGGCCAGTCGCAATTCTCATCGCTGCTGGAGTTGAAGGCGCCGAACGGCCGGTTCGGTGCGCTCTTGTCCTGGGCCCGCGAAAATCTCGATGCGCCGCTTACGGTCGAGGAGCTCGCCGATCGCGCCGGCATGAGCGCGCGGCACTTCGCCCGTGCCTTTGCCGCCGAGACCGGCACGACGCCGTCGAAAGCGATCGAGCGCTTACGGATCGAGGTCGCGCGTGAGCGCGTGCAGTCTTCGCGCGAGGCGATCGAGCTCGTCGCGGAGGCGACCGGATTCCGCGACCCCGAGCGGATGCGGCGCGCCTTCATTCGCGCCTTCGGTCAGCCGCCCCAGGCGCTGCGGCGCGCGGCGCGGGCGGGATAGGTGGTGCGCTCGTAAATGTGCCGCGCGCGTGCATGATCGCGAGGTCCGCGTTGCCACGAAAGTGGACGTCGACAATGCGCAAAGCGAATGTCCGCCTTCAGATGGGCAGGAGCACGA
>NZ_JBFUES010001228.1:0-1938 GCF_056403875.1 Bradyrhizobium sp. P2_E8 | reverse complement strand
GCGCCGATCACCAGCGCGCGCTTGAAGGCGCCGGTGCGTAGGAAATTGTCGGCGGTGGCGAGCGCGAACACGAAGCCCGAGCACACCGCCTGCAGGTCGAAGGCCGCGCCGTGGTTGATGCCGAGCCCGTGCTGCACGGCGACAGCCGTCGCGGGGAAGGTGTTGTCAGGCGTCGAGGTCGCCAGCACGATCAGCTCGATCGACTGCGCGTCCACGCCGGCATCGGTGAGCGCGGCCTGCGCCGCCTTGATCGCCAGGTGCGAGGTGAACTCGCCCTCGGCCGCAATGTGCCGCTCGCGAATGCCGGTGCGCTGGACGATCCACTCGTCGGACGTGTCGATACGCGCCGCCAATTGGGCGTTGGTCACCACCTGCTCCGGCAGGTAGGAGCCGCAGCCGAGCACGACCGAACGAATTTGAGTCACGAAACATCCTCCGGCGCGGGCTGCACGGAACTGAGTGCACCACCCTCGCGGTTGAGCATCTGATTGATCTTGTTCAGGAGATCGTAGTGAGCCATCTCATAGCCAACATCGATCGCATAGGCAAAGCCTTCGGCGCTGGTTCCGCCGTGGCTTTTAACCACCAGTCCGTTGAGCCCCAGAAACACGCCGCCATTGGACTTGTTGGGGTCCATTTTGTCCCGCAGGGCCTGGAACGCGCTGCGCGCAAAGAGATAGCCGAGCTTGGACAGCCAGCTCCGTTGCATCTCGTTACGGAGTAATTCCGCCATCTGCCGCGCGGTTCCCTCGGCAGCCTTGAGCGCGATGTTGCCGCTGAACCCTTCGGCGACGATGACGTCGGCCAGCCCCTTGCCGATGCCGTCGCCCTCGACGAAGCCGATATAGTCGAGCTCCGGCAGGTTCCTCGCCCGCAGGATCTCACTGGCTTCGCGGATCTCCTCGTGCCCCTTGATCTCCTCGGCCCCGATGTTGAGCAGGCCGACCGTGGGGCGCGGCTTGTTGAACAGGACGCTTGCCATCGCCGCCCCCATGACGGCCAGCGACACCAGATGGTGCGCATCGCCGCCGATGGTGGCGCCGAGGTCGAGCACGACGGACTCGCCGCGCTTGGTCGGCCATATCCCCGTGATCGCCGGGCGGTCGATGCCCGGCAGCGTGCGCAGGTGGAAGCGCGACATCGCCATCAGCGCGCCGGTATTGCCGGCGGAGACCGCGACCTCCGCCTCGCCCTTCTTCACCGCATCGATGGCAAGCCACATCGAGGAGGTCCTGCGGCCACGGCGCAGCGCCTGGCTCGGCTTGTCCTCCATGCTGACGGCGACGTCGGTATGAACGATCCTGGAAGCGGCCTTGAGCGCGGGGTGCTTCTCGAGCTCGGGCTCGATCCTGGCGCGGTCGCCGACCAGCAGGAATTCGGTCTCGCGATGCCTCTGAAGCGAGATGGCCGCGCCTGGAATGATCACGGCGGGGCCGACATCGCCTCCCATGGCGTCCAGCGCGATGCGAACCTTGCTTGGCATAAAAGTCCTGGAAACCTGGTCTGGTGCGGTCTTGAACGAGCGGGGGCCGCGAAATGGGTTCGCCACGGACATGGCGACGGCCAGGCGCCACGCCGCGCCCGGACCGGGGCGCGACAATAGCGTTTTGTTATCCCGAAACAACCTCTTGCCCCCAGCCTTTTGTATTCGGGGCGACGTGGCGGCAAACGCGAAGATTCGAAAGAAATATATAGAAATCAAATAGATGAAACAGGCTTTCAAACCACTCAAGCAAACACCTCGCGCGGCCTGGCAAGCGGTCTTACGGGGAAACGGCAGCTACTGGCCTTTCTTCTTGTCCTGAAGCGCCTTCAGCGCTGCGAAGGGATGGTCTTCCGGGTCCAGGGCAACGACCTCCGCCTCGAACACGGCCCCAGGCTTGCGCGGATAGGGGTCGATCGCCAGGAACAGGGCATCGGTGGCGAGCCGGCCAAGGT
>NZ_JBFUES010001227.1:0-1938 GCF_056403875.1 Bradyrhizobium sp. P2_E8 | reverse complement strand
TTACTGAACAGGCTGCGCGCGGCGTCGGCCTCGTCGATGATGCGGCGGGCCAGCGCGTGAAACTGCTCGGCCGAGGCGGTGGGCGCGACGCCCTTCTTGTGCCGGATGAAAAGCGTGGTGCCGAGCTCGGCCTCCAGATTGGTGATCGCGGTCGAGATCGACGGCTGCGACACGAAGCAGGCACGCGCCGCGGCGGTCAGGTTGCGCGCGCGATAGACGGCTGAGAAGTAGCGAAGCTCGCGGATGTCCATAGTATGTACCTATAGATATGATCAATATTCAATATTTTACCTATGGATCGGACGATGGCAAGAACGCCCTGGTCGCAACGGGCGAGGACTTCCATGAAAATCCATCATCTCAACACCGGCACGATGTGCCCGATGGGCCGCCGCCTGGTGAACGGCACCGGCGGCCTGTTCCAGCGCGCCCGCATGGTCTGCCACTGCCTGCTGATCGAAACGGGGGACGGGCTTGCCCTGGTCGATACCGGCATCGGGCTTGGCGATATCGCAGCCCCTGACCGGCTCGGACGGCGCTGGTTGCGCCAGACCGCGCCACGGCTCGACCCGTCCGAGACGGCGGTCGAGCAGGTGAAGGCGCTCGGCTATTCGCCCACTGACGTGCGCCACTTGCTGCTGACCCATCTCGATCGCGATCACGCCGGCGGCGTGCCCGACTTTCCCCATGCCGCGATCCACGTCCATCGCGCCGAATACGACATGGCGGTGCATCGCAAGCCGGCGCCCCCGCAAGGGCGCTATGTCACCGGGCAGTGGAGCCATGGACCGAGCTGGACGTTCTATGGCGAAGCCGGCGAAGACTGGTTCGGTTTCAAGGGCGTGCGGGCGCTCGGCGACAGCGAAGCGGATATCCTGATGATCCCGCTCGCCGGCCATACGCTCGGCCATTGCGGCATCGCGGTCCGGTCAGGCGACACATGGCTGCTGCATGCCGGCGACAGCTATTTCCATCACGGCCAGCTCGCGGCATCCCCGCGCATGCCGCTGGTGCTCGGCTATTTCCAGCGCCGCGCCGACATGGACCGCAAGCAGCGGATCGCCAACCAGGCGCGGCTGCGCGCGCTGAAGCTCGACCACGGCGACCGCGTGAGGATCGTCAACAGCCATGATCCCGTCGATTACGAGAACTGCCGGTGCGGGGCGCATTGAGAGGTGAGGGATCACGCAATGCGAAGCATCGCCGCTACGCGTGTGGCCGTGCCTCGATGACGTTGATGTTGCCCGCAGGGGCAATTTGGGTCAGTTCGAAGCCTGACTTTGACAAGAGAGTTCCAAACTCCTCCCGGCTTCGTTCTCGCCCGCCAGGCAGGACCAGCATGTTCAGATCGCTGAACTTTGTTGCCGGCATTTCGTTCGGGGGCGCGACAATCCGTTCGATGAGGATCAATTTTGCCGTCTCTGCCATTGCGCGCCGGCAGGATTTCAGAATCGCGATGGCCTCTTCGTCCTCCCAGTCATGGATCACCACGCGCATGACATAGGCGTCACCGCCCCCGGGCACCGCCTCGAAGAAATTTCCCCCGACCACATCGCAGCGATCGATGACACCTTGCTCGGACAATACAGTCTTTGCACCGGCAACAACGCGGGGCAGATCGAACAACGTGCCACGCATCTGAGTGTGGGCTCTCAGGATGGCGCTCAGCATCAATCCGCGCCCGCCGCCGACGTCTACGACGCGGCCGAAGGAGGAGAAATCATAGGCGGCGATGACGGCCTCGGCGCTTCCACGCGACAGCTCGGTCATTGCCCGATCGAACACAGCGCCTTGTTCGGGATGCTCGGTGCGATACTCCCAAATTCCCTTGCCGTGGACGTATTGAAAGGCGTTCTCACCCGTCAGAATGCTGTGTTCGAGATTCCCCCAGGTTTGCCAGACATAGTCGCTTCCGGCGTATTCCGCCCAGGCTCCAAG
>NZ_JBFUES010001226.1:0-1938 GCF_056403875.1 Bradyrhizobium sp. P2_E8 | reverse complement strand
GCCGGGAACTTGCGCGCAATAGATCGCGATCGAATAGGCGAAGCTCCTGGTGATGCTCATGCCGTTCTGGACCAGCAGGCCAGGGATCCAGACGAAGAAGGAATAATAGCTGAAGGTGATCGCCAGCCACATGATCCAGGTCATGATGGTGATGCGCGCCTGCCGGCCTGCGAGGAGCGCGGCGAAATTGGCGAGCAGCGTTCCGGTCGCTCCCTGCGGCGCGACGGCTTCGACGACCGGCTGCGGCAGGACATGGCCCCGGCGCGCAAACTCTGTCTCGATCCTGTCCAGCACGGCTTCGGCTTCCTTCTCCCTGCCCCGGCTTTCGAGCCAGCGCGGCGATTCCGGCAGCGCCCGGCGCCACCACAACAGCATGACGACCGGCACCGCCGTGATGACCAGCACCATGCGCCAGCCGTTCTCATAGGCGGGCACGATGAAGTAGCCGAGCAGCGCCGCGGCAACGAAGCCGAAGGAGAAGAAGCCGGCCAGCGCGCCGGTGAAGCTGCCGCGGTAACGCCGCGCGACGAACTCCGCGAGATAGGGCGCGATGATCGCGCTCTCCGCACCGGTGCCCATGCCGGCGACGACGCGTGCGGCGAAGAAGGACGGCCATGCATCGACCATCGCGCTCACGATGGACGCCGCGCAATAGAGCGCGAGCGCGGACATCATCACGGCGCGGCGGCCGATCAGGTCGCCCAGCGTGCCTGCCAGCAACGCGCCGAACAGGAAGCCGATATAGGTGCTGCTGCCGAGCACGCCGATCTGCACGCTCGACAGATTCCACGCCGTGCGCAGCACCGGCAGGATGAAGGCCAGCACCGCCGCGTCCATCGCGTCGAACATGTAGCCGAGCCCGCCCATCAGCAGCAGATGCTTGTGGAAGCGTGCGAACGGAAGGCGCTCGATGCGCGCCGATATCATCGACATGAAAGTCCCCTCAGTCTGGCGGCCCGGCGCTCCGCGTGTCCCTCAGGAACCATAGACAAGGAGACATTATCGTCATAATTTATAATCATGATCTAATATATCACTGTGGTGAATGTTCGTGTCGTTCCGTGCGCTCGACCTCAACCTCCTGAAAGTCTTCGAGGCGCTGATGACCGAGGGCAGCGTCACGCGCGCCGCGAGCGCGCTGACGATGACCCAGCCCGCGGTCAGCAACGCGCTGGCGCGGCTGCGCGACGCGCTCGGCGATCCCCTGTTCGTGCGATCCGGCACCGGCATCCGTCCCACCCAGCGCGCCGTGGTGCTGTGGGAGCCGATCGGCGAGGCGCTGGAAAGCGTGCGTGGTGCGCTCGACGAGCAGGTGTTCGATCCCGGCCGCGCGCAGACCGAGTTCAGCCTGTCGATGTCGGACTACGTCGCCTCGCTGGTGATGCCGAACCTGCTCGGTCATCTCGGCAAGATCGCGCCCAAGGCACGCGTCCACACCGTGCCCAACACGGTCATCGAGATCGCCGACCAGCTCGAGGACAACAGGGTCGACTGCGTCATGAGCGTCTATGTCAACGAGGCGCAGCAGCCGGCCGCCATTCGCTCGCGCTCGCTGTGGACCGTCGACTATGCCTGCTTCATGCGGCGCGGCCATCCGCTCGCGGCGATGAAGCGGCTCAGCACGCGCACTTTCCTCAACGCGGGTCACGTCGATGTGAGCCTCGCGGGCAAGACCATGCCGTCCTACGACCTCTTCCTCGCCTCGCGCGGGCTGTCGCGCAACCTGGTTGCGACCGTCAATCACTACAGCGCCGCCTACGAGGTCGTGCGCCAGTCCGACCTCATTGCCGTGCTGCCGAGCGACCTGCGTTCGCAATCAAGGCATGCGCCGTTGCTGCACGCCATGCCACTTCCGCTCAAGGCGCCGCCGCGCATCGTCAGCCTGTTCTGGCACCAGCGCAACGACACCGTGCCGGCGCAGCGCTGGCTGCGCGAGAC
>NZ_JBFUES010001225.1:0-1941 GCF_056403875.1 Bradyrhizobium sp. P2_E8 | reverse complement strand
GCACAGCATAGGCGTCGAAATCAAGCCCGCAGATGTTCGGCAGGATGTCCTTGTCTCCATGGCGGGCGGCGAATTTGCAGAAGCCGCAAGCCTTGTAGTTGATGCCGAACTCAAAGGTGTCATCCGCGCCCGGCTCGACGAAATCGTAGACGAAGTCTTCCGGGAACTCGTCCTGATGGCTGCTTGTGACGCTTTGCGCGGCCTGCTCGCGCAGCAGCGCCTGGTTCTCAGGCGACATGAACTGATGCCCCGAAGCGAGGCGTTCCGCTTCTGGCACGGTGAGCAATTGCGCCTTGTAGGTTTCCCGCTCGATCTCGCCGATCACGGGCAGCGGCACGCCGTGTCGCCGGAGCACACGGCTGATCGCCATGAAACCCATGAGACGCATGACGAAATCGCTCATGCGACTGGCCGCGCCGCCGACATAGGGCATTTGGGTGAGCACGATCTCGAATTCTTCCATCACCTCCTGCCTGACCCCGTCGATATCCGACAGATGCGCGCGCTCGCGCAACATCGCTTCGGCAAGGTCGAGGCGCTGGCACATGGCGGCCTCCATTGCACCGCGATGCGCCTCGTAAAACGGGTGGATGATCTCAGCCATTGGACACCTGACACGATTGGCCCGTTGCGAGGTCGGCAAGAGCCGGGTTCATTCCGCGGCAATCGCCTCGATCTCCAGCAACCATTTGCTGTCGACGGTCTCGACGATCACGACCGTCAGCGCAGGCTGATGTTCCCCAAGCATCGCGCGGCGAATGGTTCGGTTGGGCACGACCTGCTTCCGGTCGGTCAGGAACGTCGTGACCTTGACCAGATTCTGGACGCCAAGGCTGGCAGCGGCAAGCACCTCGATGACGTTGCGCCAGGCTTGCTCGCATTGCGCCTCGAATCCTTCAGGCACGGCGCCGTCGGACGCCTCGGGCACCTGGCCGCTGACAAACAGCAGGCGGCGATGCTGCTTCAATTCAAGTCCTATGCTGTAACCGCCGGCGGGAGCGTGGACCGTTGCGGGATTGTGGCTGACGATGTGAGCTGGGGGCATGGCGTTTCTCCGGATTGCGGGCTGACCGTATCCGGCAACATCGCCGCGGCGCAAAGCATCATTCCTGCGGTTCAGCGCAAGAAAATCTATTGCAAGGCCACAGCCCATCGGTGTCAAACTGCGACGCGATGACCTACTCTCTTCCGCCACTCAACGCGCTCCGCGCCTTCGAAGCCGCCGCGCGGCATCTCAGTTTCAAGCTCGCCGCGCACGAACTGCACGTCACGCCTGCCGCCGTGGGGCAGCAGGTGAAAGCGCTGGAGGCACGCCTCGGCGTGCGCCTGTTCGAGCGGCTGCACAAGCAGCTGATCCTCACCGCCGCCGGTCAGGCCTATCTGCCCGGGATATCCGATGGCTTTCGCTGCATTGCGGATGCGACCTCGCAATTGAAACCGGCTGGTGCGGTGCTGCTCCAGCTGGGGGTCCATGGCAGCCTCGATTTGCGCCGCCTCGCCCTGGCGGAGTTTCGCGGCGCGCATGCCGATATCGGTTTGCGTGTTCTGCAACCCGCCGGCCTGCACGAGCTGGTCGAGGGCAAGGTCGACCTGCTGATTGCCCGCGGTCTTGGCCACCATCCGGGCTATCGCTGCGACCGGATCAACGAGGGATCCGGATTGGGCGAATGGCTGATTGCGCCCGAGGGCACCGCGGATTGTCCCGAGATCGTCAGTTTCCGCGAATGGCTGCGCGCCCTGGCGAACGAGGCCCCGCTCGCAAACCGCAACCGACCTCGCCTGGTCCGCACCGTCGGAAGTTGAGGCGACGCCGTAGCCGCAGGATTGCCCGTCGAGCAAAACACCCCGCGGGCATCACCTCATGGCCTGTCAATCCCCCACCGCAAACATATTCCACTTTACCGAAATTCGGATTTATCGTACACATTGGACACCCTGGCC
>NZ_JBFUES010001224.1:0-1941 GCF_056403875.1 Bradyrhizobium sp. P2_E8 | reverse complement strand
AGCCTACTCGGATCGGGCCGCCGTCGTCGCGAGAGCGGCTTTGCAGGACGAACGCGGGACTATTCACCCGCGCGCCATTGGCAACGGCGAGGAAATCCGCCCGCTGCCTCAGCCGATCCATGATGAAATCCCAAAAAGGGGGTCTGGCTCAGGCGCTCAGACGCTTGCGGCCGCGGGCGCGGCGGGCGGCGAGAACCTTGCGGCCGCCGGCAGTGGCGAGACGGGCACGGAAACCGTGACGGCGCTTGCGCACCAGTTTGCTGGGTTGATAAGTCCGCTTCACGGGTTTTTCTCCGCTGACCGGGCAATTTGCCTGTAGAATTGATGGTAAAGTCCGGAAGATGCGGCCCAAAACGGGCCCTTTTTCGGCCCCAAGAGAGCCGCTCCCGGCGTTACACCGGGTCATCGCGGACAATTCGCGCGGCTTATATGCGAGCGCCCCCTTTTCGTCAACGCCACAAGAGCGCAGGATTGCGGTGAATATCGCTGTTTGTGCGGGGTTTTTAATCGGTGAGGTAGCGACTCGCCGTATCAGCGCTTACATCCCACATTGGGAGATTAGCGATCCGTAATTTGACCGGACCGGGGGCGGGCCGCATCCTTCCTCCGCCAGATCGTTCACCGGCTAAGCAGTCCGGCCAAATCAGTGAGGACGAATTTCGTGGCAGCGACAGACCTCCAGCCGATCCAGGATACGGATCAGGGGGACCCGCCGGCGATCCGGCCGCGTGGGCCTGCCGGGCTTGGGCTGTCGGGCAAGCTGCTTCTGCTCACCGTCCCCCTGGTGATGATCGCGGCCATCCTGCTCTATGTGCCTGCCATCGCCAACTTCTGGGTCAACCGGCTGAACGACCGCGTGGCCGCCGCCAACACGGCGGCGCTGGTGCTCGACGCCGCGCCGCTCGGCATGGTTCCCGATTCGCTGTCGCGCGAGATCCTGAAAAGCATCAATGCCCGCGCCGTCGCCATCAAGATGGGCCAGCAGCGCCGGCTGCTCGCCAGCGACAATCTGCCGACCGCGATCGAGCACGACGTTGACCTCCGCGACATGACCGTGTGGGAGGCGATCACCGGCTCGATCCAGATGATGCTGGAGACCGGCAACCAAGCCATCCGCATCGTCGGCCCCGGCGTCGGCAATGCCCAGTTCGTCGAGATCGTGACCGACGAATTGCCGCTGCGGCAGTCGATGTACCGATTCTCCCGCAATGTCGTCGTGGTCGCGCTGATCATCGGGGTGCTGACCGCGGGCCTCGTCTATCTCGCGCTCCACTATCTCTTCGTGCGGCCGATGCGGCGGCTGACCGCGAGCCTGGTCGGCTTCCACGAAAACCCCGAGAGCTCGGCGCGGATCATCGTGCCGAGCCAGCGCAGCGACGAGATCGGGGTGGCCGAACGCGAATTGTCCGACATGCAGCGCGATTTGATGTCGATGCTGCATCAGAAGAGCCGGCTTGCCGCGCTCGGTCTCGCCGTCTCCAAGATCAACCACGATCTGCGCAATTTGCTCGCGTCGGCGCAGCTTCTGTCGGACCAGCTCGCCAGCGTGCCGGATCCGCGGGTGCAGCGCTTTGCGCCCAAGCTCGTGCGCTCGCTCGAGCGCGCCATCGCCTTCTGCCAGTCGACGCTGTCCTACGGCCGCGCCCAGGAGGCCTCGCCCGACCGCCGCATGATCATGATCGAGCCGGTCGTGCTGGAAGTGCGCGAGACCGCGGGCCTTGCCAGCGATGCCTCGATCGCCTGGGTCGCCGCGATCGAGCGCGGGCTCGCGGTCGATGCCGACCCCGACCAGCTGTTCCGCGTGCTGCTCAACCTCGTCCGCAACGCCGCCCAGGCGCTGGAAAGCCATTCCTCCGGCGACGGCGGCGCGCAGCAGATCCGGATCACCGGCAAGCGCGAGGGCGCCGTCGCCATCCTGGAGGTCTCCGACACCGGCCCCGG
>NZ_JBFUES010001223.1:0-1942 GCF_056403875.1 Bradyrhizobium sp. P2_E8 | reverse complement strand
CCCATGGAGCGGCCGGTCTCGTAGGCGTCCTCAAGGCCGTCCATCATCATGTGGTCGATGATGCGGTCGTGGCCGGCGCGATAGCCGCCGCGCGCCTTGGCGAGGAGATACGGCGCGTTGCTCATGCTCTCCATGCCGCCGGAGACGACGATCTCGGCCGAGCCGGCGCGGATGATGTCGTGCGCCAGCATGGTCGCCTTCATGCCGGAGCCGCAGACCTTGTTGACCGTGGTGGCGCCGGTCGCGTCAGGCAGGCCGGCGGCGCGCGCCGCCTGGCGCGCCGGTGCCTGGCCTTGTCCCGCCGGCAGCACGCAGCCCATGAAGACCTCGTCAACTTTTTCGGGCGCGAGGTTTGCGCGCTCCAGCGCCGCGCCGATCACATGCGATCCGAGCTTATGCGCGGCCAGCGGCGACAATTCGCCCATGAAGCGGCCGAGCGGGGTGCGGGCGGCGGAGACGATGACGACGGGATCGGCGGCTTCGGCCATGATGGGACTCCCTGCGATGACGGTTGAGTAAGATTATAGTCATCATATGATGCGACGCAAAAAATGCAACCGCGCGGGGCATGAGAAAATCTTGTGGTTCGCATGAGATTTCCTCCTGCGATCGGGAGCAGCCGCTGTTGGCGCAGCGGCATCCACACACACCCCGCTGTCATYGCCCGCGAAGGCGGGCGATCCAGTATTCCAGAGGCGGCGCGTGGATACGGAGAAGCCGCGGCGTACTGGATGCCCCGCCCCCGTGCGCAATTGCGCACTAGGCGGGGCATGACACCTTTGGTGTGGCGACGGCCTGCTGATGCAGAGGCAGCTACCGCTTCCGATCCACGAACGCCTGCATCAGGCGCGTCGGCTCGTCCGTCAGGAACGACTCGCCGAACACCTTCACGCTCAGATTCACCGACTCCGTCAGCGGCAGTTCCTCCCATTGCCGCAGCAGCGCCTTCTGCGACCGCAACGCCTCGGGGCCGCATTCGAGCAGTGCCTTCACCGTGTGCTCGACGGCTGCATCCAACCCGCCCTCGGGTGCGACCTTGTCGACCAGGCCCCAGGCGAGCGCCGTCGGCGCGTCGATGTTCTCCGCCGTCATCACCAGCCAGCGCGCGCGGGCCCAGCCGATCAGGCGTGGCAGCAGCGCGGCGTGGATCACCGAGGGGATGCCGACGCGTACCTCCGGCATGCCGAAATGCGCATCATGCGCGGCGATCCGGAAGTCGCAAGCGGCGGCCACTTCGAGCCCGCCGCCGAGGCACCAGCCGGGCATGCGCGCGATCACGGGGGCGGGGAACTGGCGCACGGCCTCGCAGAGATCGCGCAGGCGGCTGATGAAGGCTTCGGCCGATGTCTGGTCGAGCCTGGCCATCTCCTTGATGTCGGCGCCGCCGATCATGCTCTTCTCGCTCTGGCCGCGCAGCACCACGACGCGGATGCTGCGATCGGTGGCGAGCTGTTGCAGGCCTTCGCGCACTGCGTCTGTCACGGGCGAGCCCAAGATATTCAGCGAGCCGGCGTTGCAGATCGCGACGTGAACGACGCCGCGCGCATCGCGCGTCACGCCGCAGTGGTTGTTGAGCATTTCCATCGTGGGATCTCGACGTTTGTTGGACGTGCGCGGGCGCACCGGTCGGGATCACTTCCGGGCCGAAACACGCTGCTTGTCAAGCGGGCCGGGAGACGGAGTTGCCAGCGCGAAGTTCGTGACATAGTATGATGAATATCATACAAAGAGGCCGCCATGACCTGTAACGATCAACTCGACCTGTTTTCGCCCGCGCAACGGCGCGAGCGTGTGGTGGACTGGCAGGTCCCTGCGCCGGTCGCGAAAGCGGCGATGGGCCTGTCGGGCATGGACGCCATGCAGGGCATTCGCGACGGCCGCTTGCCGCCGCCGCCCTTCGCAAAGCTGATCGGCTTCACCATGGCGGTGGTCGAGCCGGGCC
>NZ_JBFUES010001222.1:0-1943 GCF_056403875.1 Bradyrhizobium sp. P2_E8 | reverse complement strand
TATCGCGCCTGCGAAATGCAACCGAGCCATGACGGATCACGCGGGCGCGCGCCCTTGCGAAGCGGTGGCGGCCGGAGCACTCTGCCCAGGCGGCGCACCAAGAACGCCGCCAATAAAGACTTGCTCACAAGATCTCGGCGAGGAAGCATCCATGGCGGTGACGCGGATCGACTGCGACATCCACCCGGCGGTTGGTGGCACGCGCACGACGCTGCTGCCCTATCTCAGCGATCACTGGAAAGAGCAGGTGGTGAGCCGGGCGATCGACGGGCTCGACCTCACCTCCTATCCGCCTGGCATGCCGCTTTCGGGCCGCGCCGACTGGCGGCCGGCCAATGGCGCCAGGCCGGGTTCCGATCTCGCCATGGTGCAGAAGGGCGCGTTCGACCAGTTGGGCGCGAGCCACGCCATCCTCAACGTGCTCTATGGTGCGCAGGCCGTGTTCGACGCCTACATGGCGGCCGACTTCTGCAAGGCCATCAACGATTGGATCGCCGCCGAATGGCTCGCGCGCGATTCGCGCCTGCGCGCCTCCATCGTCGTGCCGATGCAGGCGCCGGATCTGGCGATCGAGGAGATCGAGCGCCGCGCCGGCGACAACCGCTTCGTCTCCATCCTGGTGCTGGCGCAGGGCGAGACGCTGCTGGGCCGGCGGCATTTCTGGCCGGTCTATCAGCTCGCGGAGAAATACAAGCTGCCGCTCGCGATCCACGCCGGTACGCAATATCGTCAGGCGCCGAGCTCCGCCGGCTGGCCGTCGCATCGTTATGAATACTACTTCGTCGAGGCGCAGGCGTTTCAGGCACAGATCCTCAGCCTGATCTATGAGGGCGTGTTCGGCAAATATCCCGATCTCAAGGTCGTGCTGATGGAGTCGGGCGTGAGCTGGCTGCCGGCCTTCATGTGGCGGGCCAACAAGACCTGGCGCGGCGTGCGCGTCGAGGTGCCCTGGGTCGAGCGCGAGCCTGCATCGATCATCCGCGACAATTTCCGTGTCACCATGCAGCCGTTCGATGCACCTAGCGATGCGAAAAGCGTCGAGGAGATCATCGACCAGATCGGCTCCGAAAAAATGTTCCTGTTCGCGTCCGACTACCCGCACTGGCAGTTCGACGGCGACGACCCGATCCCGCCGAACCTGCCGAAGAGCATCATCGCGAAGATGTGCGTCGACAATCCCCTGGAGACGTTTCCGCGGTTGTCTCTAAATTAGATTCTGGAGGATCGCATGAGTGAGGTCATCGACCGTCCGTTGCGTGACGACGAAAAGCCTGCCGCGACGCGGCTGCGTATCGTCGATTGTGACGTCCATCCGAGCCTGCGCTCGACGGACGATCTCAACGAGTTCCTGCCAAGACGCTGGCAGCAGCATCTGAAGGAATACGGCAGCCATCTGCGCACGCCCTATCTGTTCACCACGCCCTATCCGCGGTCCTCGCCGCTGATCGCGCGGCGTGATGCCTGGCCGCCGACCGGCGGGCCGCCCGGCTCCGATCTTGATTTCATGCGCAAGCAGCATCTCGATCCGCTCGACGTCGAGTTCGGCATACTCCAGGTGCTCGATCTCTTCATCTTCTCGCAGCAGAACCTCGAATTCGGGGCGGCGATCCAGCGTGCGATCAATGACTGGCAGCTGGCGTTCTGGACGCACCGCGATCCTCGCCTGAAGGCTTCGATCCTGGTCGGGCAGGACGGGACCGATCTTGCGATTGCCGAGATCGAGCGCTGCGCCAAGATCGGTGAATACATCCAGATCAACGTTTCGCCGCGAGCCAACGAGCCGCTCGGCCGCCGCCGCTACTGGCCGATCTACGAGCGCGCGCAGGCGCTGGATCTGCCGCTCGGCATCCATGTCGGCGGCTATGGCGGTCACGCGCCGACCGGCGGCGGCTGGCCGTCCTATTATGTCGAGGAGCACCAGTCCAACGCGCACACCATTGCCG
>NZ_JBFUES010001221.1:0-1946 GCF_056403875.1 Bradyrhizobium sp. P2_E8 | reverse complement strand
CAAGGGCCGGGCGAGGACTGCATGAAGGGGTTCGTCCCCTTGCGCGAAGAGGCCGAGAAGCGCGGCAAGCTGATCAAGGCCGCGAGCGACCGTCACGCGATGCCGGACGAGGCCTGCAAGCTGATCGGCAATTTCAGCCAGGCCGAGCTCAAGATGATCAAGTTTGTCGAGGCGAATGGCGCCAAATGCGGAATCCCGCCGCAGATCGGCGCGCAGATGAAAGACGGCCACAAGAACACCGAGGCCATGCAGAAGAAGGTCTGTACGGTTGCGCAGCAGATGCAGAACCAGCCGCGCGGTCCGGCCGGCCCGTCGCTGAGCGAGGTGCTGGGATCGGGCTCGGCGCCTGAGGCCAACGCCGGCAAGAAGGGCGGCAGCACCTTCGATACGCTCAACGGCAACGTCCTCACCCGATGAGCGACACGAGCGCCCGCGTTGCCGACTCCACCGGCAACTGGGTCGATACGCTCGCGCCGCAATGGGCGCGGCCCTATTTGCGATTGTCCCGCTTCGATCGTCCGATCGGCTCCTGGCTTCTCCTGATGCCATGCTGGTGGTCGGCGGCGCTTGCCGCCGGCATCGCGCACGACGCCAGCCGCCTGCCGCTCACCATCGTCCTGTTCTTCATCGGCGCCTTCGTCATGCGCGGAGCAGGCTGCACCTGGAACGACATCACCGACCGCGACCTCGACGACAAGGTCGAGCGCACCCGCTCGCGGCCGCTGCCGTCGGGGCAGGTGACCACGAAGCAGGCGCTGGCCTTCATGGTCGCGCAGGCCCTGATCGGTCTCGTGGTGCTCTTGCAATTCAATCGCTTCGCGGTCCTGACCGGCATCGCCTCGCTTGTGATCGTCGCGATCTACCCCTTCATGAAGCGCATCACCTGGTGGCCGCAGATCGTGCTCGGGCTCGCCTTCTCCTGGGGCGCGCTGATGGGCTTTGCCGTCACCTTCGGCCGCATCGACGTCACCGCGCTCGTGCTTTATGGCGGATCGATCGCCTGGGTGATCGGCTATGACACGATCTACGCGCATCAGGATGCCGAGGACGACGCGCTGATCGGCATCAAGTCGACCGCGCGCCTGTTCGGCGCGCACACGCACCAGGCGCTGATCCTGTTCTATGGGCTCGCGGTGATGCTGATCGGCGTCGCGCTGGCGTCAGGCGACGTGCGCTGGCCCGCCTGGCTCGGGCTTGCCGCTTTCGCCGCGCATCTGGCGTGGCAGATCGTGCGGCTCAGGATCGATGATCCCTTGCTCTGCAAGCGCCTGTTCTATTCGAACAAGCATGCGGGCTTGTTGCTGTTTGCGGGATTGCTGGCCGACGCGGCGATGCGGGCCGCCTGACGCAAATGCGTAGGGTGGATTAGCCCGCGGCTGCGCAACGCGCAGTCCGCTGGCGTAATCCACCAACGTCTATCCGCATCGAGAGCAAAGAGGTGGGTTACGCCTTCGGCTAACCCACCCTACGGCACCTTCAGTTCCTTGCGATGATCTCACGCTCTTCGCGGTGAACCGGCAGCTCGCGCGTCATGGCGGTGCGCCGGCGCATCAGGAATTTCGGACGGCGGGCGCGGATCGCGTTGGCGCGACGCCGGCGCGGTGCGGGCTTGCGGGCGCCCTCGTCGAGCTGCGGAAGCGCGAAGATCTCGCTCCAGACCGCCCAGGCTGCGGTGAGCTCGTCCCCGTCGGCGCCGACCAGCAGCGGAACGGAGAGCGAGGGGTCGCGATGGACGAGGATGAGGGCCTGCGCCTCGTTGTTGCCGCGCAGCGCGACGCCAGTGAAGTCGCTGACGCGCACGTTGATTGCCATCTGCATGCCGCGGACGGCACGGCGCAACACGACGCGTTCGCGATGAAGCTCGATCTGCCTTGTGTATCCGTCGGCGCGCGGATCATGTGCATCGAAGCGGACCGGAAGGGAAAGGGGGTCGAGCCGCAAGCTGC
>NZ_JBFUES010001220.1:0-1959 GCF_056403875.1 Bradyrhizobium sp. P2_E8 | reverse complement strand
TCCACTGGCTGCAGAATATTCACTGCATTCCCATCGACTACGCCTTTCGGCCTCGCCTTAGGGACCGGCTAACCCTGCGAAGATTAACTTTACGCAGGAACCCTTGGACTTTCGGCGACACTGTCTTTCACAGTGTTTGTCGTTACTCATGCCAGCATTCGCACTTCTGATACCTCCAGGCGCTCTCACGAGTCGCCCTTCGCAGGCTTACAGAACGCTCCGCTACCGCGTAGCCCTTGCGGACTACACCCTAAGCTTCGGCTCGTGGCTTGAGCCCCGTTACATCTTCGGCGCAGAAACCCTTATTTAGACCAGTGAGCTGTTACGCTTTCTTTAAAGGAYGGCTGCTTCTAAGCCAACCTCCTGGTTGTTTTGGGATTTCCACATCCTTTCCCACTTAGCCACGAATTAGGGGCCTTAGCTGTAGGTCCGGGTTGTTTCCCTCTCCACGACGGACGTTAGCACCCGCCGTGTGACTCCCGGATAGTACTCTCAGGTATTCGGAGTTTGGTTGGGTTTGGTAAGACGGTAAGTCCCCCTAGCCCATCCAGTGCTCTACCCCCTGAGGTATTCATCCGAGGCGATACCTAAATATCTTTCGCGGAGAACCAGCTATTTCCCAGTTTGATTGGCCTTTCACCCCTAACCACAAGTCATCGGAGCCTTTTTCAACAGGCACCCGTTCGGTCCTCCAGTGAGTGTTACCTCACCTTCAACCTGCTCATGGCTAGATCACTAGGTTTCGGGTCTAATACAACGAACTTGACGCCCTATTCAGACTCGCTTTCGCTACGCCTTCGCCTATCGGCTTAAGCTTGCTCGTTAAATTAAGTCGCTGGCCCATAATACAAAAGGTACGATGTCACCCAGAACGTATCTTGGGCTCCATCTGTTTGTAGGTGTCCGGTTTCAGGTCTATTTCACTCCCCTCGTCGGGGTGCTTTTCACCTTTCCCTCACGGTACTGGTTCACTATCGGTCGCTGAGGAGTACTTAGGCTTGGAGGGTGGTCCCCCCGCGTTCAGACAGGATTGCACGTGTCCCGCCTTACTCGTGGATACATCATCGCATTACTCGTACGGGGCTATCACCCTCTGAGGCCCAGCTTTCCTGACTGGTTCCGATTGTCTTTGATGTATCACTGGCCTGGTCCGCGTTCGCTCGCCACTACTAACGGAGTCTCTGTTGATGTCCTTTCCTCCAGGTACTTAGATGTTTCAGTTCCCTGGGTTTGCTTGAAACCTCCTATGTATTCAGAAGTCTCATACCTTCTCTTGATAACCGGAAATCCAAAACCTCTTCGATCGAAATCTAAAGGTCTGGCGTCTTCCATTATCTGGTCGAACTCCACACCGATGTCTTTCGACAAAGGTCTTGGAGTTCCGGCTATCGAAGGTGGGTTTCCCCATTCGGAAATCCGCGGATCAAAGCTTCTTCGCAGCTCCCCACGGCTTATCGCAGCGTAGCACGTCCTTCATCGCCTCTCAGCGCCAAGGCATCCACCGAACACCCTTAAGGCACTTGATTGCTCTCATTATCAATGTCCACACACTCGGCAGAATGTTGTCTGCAGAACTGCCTTGCGGCACGCGCCCTCGATGAACGCTATCTGCAGCCGGACAATGATTAGAAAGACCAGCTTGCTTCGTAAGATCGTTCCGATAGCGAGGCGGTCAAGCTTCGCTAAAAGGATCATTTACAACTCGCATTCCTTTCAAACGCAGCCTTGTGAGCTACATTGAAAGGCGCACGAGCGCCGAAATGATCCGGAGATAATGAAGTATCGCGCAACAATTGCTTGCTGCCCGATCCAACTCGGATCGATCTCCTCTTTACGATGTCAGAAATCACGCACGTTACTGTCTATCCAGACTAGTAGGTGCGAAGTGATGTTTCGCGGACGACGGTTGAATACCTGCAAACACAGCGTCGGTGATCAAACCATCTGGTGGAGCCAGAC
>NZ_JBFUES010001219.1:0-1966 GCF_056403875.1 Bradyrhizobium sp. P2_E8 | reverse complement strand
GTATTCGTTCGAGGCCTCAGCCTTGTTCAATCCGAGCATCGTGCCGCACCCTGATCAATCCGGTGCGCCCGAAGGGGGCAAACGCTTCATCATCAGTCTCCGGGCGATTGGAGAAGGGCACGTGTCRTCACTGACGTTTCGAACCGGAACGATCGCGGCCGACGGGAGCCTGACCGTCGATCCGACGGCGCGCCTTGCCTCGCTCCCGCGGATCAGCCATCGCGCATCCGGCCCGGACGGCGACCGGGTCGAGCTGACGTTCAGGCCCGAGGAAGATCTCAGCGAGCGTGTCATCTTTCCCGTGACCGAATCCCAGTCGAACGGCATCGAGGATGCGCGCTTTGTCCAATTCAGCGACGGCGATCGCAAGACCTATTACGCGACCTACACGGCCTACAGCGGGCGGGCGATCCGGTCCGAATTGATCGAGACCAGCGATTTCATGTCGTTTCGACTGACGCCTTTGCGGGGGGCTGCGGCACACAACAAAGGCATGGCGCTGTTCCCGCGCAAGATCGGCGGCAGCTATGCCATGATCGCGCGGCAGGACAACGAGAACCTGTATCTGGTCTATTCGGACGATCTCTCCACATGGGAAGGCGGCCAGGCCCTTCTGAAACCGCAGTTTCCCTGGGAGTTCGTCCAGATCGGCAATTGCGGGTCGCCGATCGAACTCGACGAAGGCTGGCTGCTGCTGACGCATGGTGTCGGCCCCGTCCGCAAATATTCGATCGGTGCGGCGCTGCTCGACAAGCGCGACCCATCCAGGGTGCTGGCGCGTTCGAGCGAGCCGCTGTTGCGGCCTGAACCATCGGAGCGCGAAGGGTATGTCCCCAACGTCGTCTATACCTGCGGTGCGATGAGGCACAATGACCAGATCATCCTGCCATATGCCGTGTCGGACACCTTCTCCAGTTTTGCAACGATCAGGATTTCCGCGCTCATGGAGGCGATGCGACGCTGAGCACGGCGTTCGCAGTCGTTGGCGTCAATTCCGTTTGCCAACAGAGTCAGAGGAGGCGTCATGGTCCGCCAAACAACCTACGTCGTGCAGGCATTCAACGCCGGCAAGGGCGGGAATCTCAAGGCCGACTCTCCGATCGTCTGCAAATCGGAAAGCGGCGCGCTGCGAACGGCGGAGAGACTGGCCTTGAGCAAGCTCGGCGTCGTTGCGTTCTCGTCCAGCGGCGATGCCGAAATGGGTGACTATGACGACGAGCCGACGGTGTTTTTCCGGAAAGGCGAGCTTCCGGCGGGCTTCGACTGAAGTCCCTGGTTGCGATCGCGAAGATATTTTATGGAGGAGCCTACATGAGCGAGCGACTTGAAACCCTGAAGAAGGCCCGCGATCGCATGATCGAGGACAGAGACGCGCATGCAAAAGTGCTGGCCGCTCCCTTCGTGCGCGACACGGCCGAGCGGGCGCGCAACAAGTTCGTGGAGATTCAGGCGCTGATCGACGCCCTCGACCGCGCCATCAGCGGCGAAAGCCTGGTGCCCGTCAAAAACTGACGCAGCGACAGGCGAGGCCAGCGGTCGCCCATCGCGGGTGAGCCGCGGTATGCCGATGGCCGCGACCGGTCCCCTTACTGCTGTCTCGCCCATTCGACGATCGCCGCCGCATCCGCGCCGGCCTGGGTCTCCCAGGCGGCGATCGCGTCCGCCGCGGCGCTGCGGAGTGCGGTGACGAGGGACGGCGGTGCGGGCTCGGCGATGTTGACGCCGTTGTCGCGCATGCGCGCATAGTTCTCGGCCGTGCGATGGGCCAGCAGCGCGAACTGGCTCTGCTCGGTCTCGGCCGCCGCGGCCATCACCTCGCGCTGCATCGGCTCGGACAGCGCGGCGAACGCCTCGCTGCGGACGAAGGCGATCGAGACCGGCATCGCATAGTTGATCGCCGTGAAATGCGGCAGGAAGTCCCAGAGCTTGCGTCCCGCGCCGCCGTCGCCGGAGGTGAGGAACGCAT
>NZ_JBFUES010001218.1:0-1968 GCF_056403875.1 Bradyrhizobium sp. P2_E8 | reverse complement strand
GACCTGAGGCGCATAGGCGTCATAGACGAACCACCACCAGAAGAAGACCGGCGGGTAATAGATCTTGAAGCCTGCCAGTTCGAACCAGGGCCGCCCGAGTTCGGGCTGCCAGGCGAGCCGCCAAGCCGTCCACTCAGTTGCTCCCCAGATGGCGAGCAAAACGATCAGGCCGACAACGATCACCTGACCCCAGAGGATCTTGGTTCCGGACATCCCAGACGACCTTTGTGCAATTAAATTTGGCGAGTTCAAGCTAGAGGCCTAGGTCGCGCTTGCGACCAAAACCCCATTCGATTCCGCCGCCGTCTTTCACGACGCCAGTGACGTGTTGGCCGAGCTTCTGTTCGAGTTCGCGCGACCAGGGCACGAGTTGGAAACCGAGCCCATTATCAATCATGGCGAAGCGTCCCGAGGTAAGCGTCAGCCGCCGGCGATAGGTGCCCGCCACGTGCTCTCCAGAGGCGGCGTTCACATGAGGCAAGCCGGTGTCGGCCGAGACTTTTGCAGCCACCTCGTCAAGCTCACGCCGGCGCAACGTATTCAGGAGGTCACGCTGCAAGATGATGCGTTGGCCCTGCCGCCGCGCCAGGCCCTCCTGGATCAGGTGCTCCGTACGGGCTTCCATGGCATCGCGGGTCTCGCGGCCGAATCCGCCCATGGCAAGCGGTATGGGGTCGCGTTCGACCAGCCTGTGGTCGAGCCAGGTCGCGCCCTTTGCGGTGACCTGTCCACCCAGATCGAGATCGGAGCGGGTCGCGAGTACCACGGTCGGCCGCGGTTCGCCGGCTTGACCGAAGCGTCGGACTTCGACGATTCCGCCGATGGGCGGTGCATGTTCGAAGGCCTCGATCCCTCGCAAGCGCACGTGGTGAGCACGTCCGTCTGTTCCGTCGATCAGGGCGTAGGCCTCACCCGTCAGTTCGTCATGCAATCCTCGGTCGACCAGCCGTCCGATGATCTGGGACGGCGGCTGTCCGCCTTCGATGACGAAGTCGGCAACGCCGCGCGCTTCCCCACGCTCGGTAAAGGCGCGGTGCATGGTCTTGATGATGTCGCCGCGCATGCCGAGGTCGCGCAAGCTACGCTCGGCCTCGAGCCCGACCATCCATTCCGCTGGTGCGGCGGATGCGGCAAGGCCCATCCTCTCCAGGTGCTGAAGGCGTCCGACCATCAGGCGCCGGATCTCCGGATCAGACTTGCCCGGGTTCTCCGGGCGAAGATCGACATACCCGGTCTCATCGGCCGCCAGCCGGATCTCCCGATCGAGCCGCGTCCATCGTTCAGCCGAAACCTCCCTCTCCAGCGAATTGCGGATCTCGTGCTCCGGCTTTGGCCCCAGCTCGATACCGACCAGTTCCTCGGCGCGTGAGCGCAAGCCCTGGCTGATGTAGTCGCGGGCGATCACGAGATCCGCCCCTTCCTCATCTACTCCCCGAACGAGAAGATGGACGTGAGGGTTGTCAGTATTCCAATGATCGACAGCTACCCAGTCGAGCCGCGTGCCGAGGTCGATTTCCATCTGTCTGGCGAGATCGCGGGTGAACGCCTTCAGGTCGGTCATGTCGCCGGCATCCTCTGGCGAGACGATGAATCTGAAATGATGCCGGTCGTCCTTGCATCGGTCAGCAAAGGCCGCGCTATCGGCGCGGTCGCAGCCCTCATCGAACATCTCGGCTCTCTCGCCGCTTCGAGTCACGCCGTCGCGCTTCAGATATGACAGGTGGGCGGTCAGGGGGGCTGAACGGAAGGCTCGCCCTTTGTGCCGGACAACACGCGCCTTCACCACAACGAGCCGCGTTGGGCTGAACAATCTGGCGCGGCTGAAACCGAGTCTGCCGCGGCCAAACGTCGAGCGCCCATAAGCCGCCGAACGCCTGCCGGTCACGCTCTGCCCCGAGGTGTGCCCGGCTTTCTTCGCCGCACGCAGCACCTGGTTGATGAAGCTCTTCGGATTCGGCGAGCGCGTGT
>NZ_JBFUES010001217.1:0-1971 GCF_056403875.1 Bradyrhizobium sp. P2_E8 | reverse complement strand
ATGCAGTACAAGATGGACCGCATGCGCGGGCGCATGGAGCGCCGCGGTTTCGGCTTCGGCTTCGGCCCGCCCTCCAGCGGCAACCGCGCCTTTGACGAATACCGCACCGAGACGCTGCAGCGGCTCGAGGAGGAGCAGGTCGAGTTCAGGAACTTCCTCGACCGTCTGCGTCACGCCAAGGACAAGGAAGAGTTCGACCAGTTCATGGCGCAGCACAAGACGCGTCCGACCCCGCCGCCGACCGACCAGCAGCAGGGATAATCTGGACACCTCTCAAAGCCTTCAGGCGCATGCCCCCAAAGTCCTGATGGCCCCGAGCCGCTCGCCTGCGTATCCCGCAGGCGGGCGGTTTGGTTTTGGGGAGAGCTCCGTTCCACGCAGATGAGAGGTCGTTATGCCCGGGCTTGTCCCGGGCATCCACGTGCTTCATACCGCATGGCAAGGCGTGGATAGATAGGCCAGCGCTTTTGATTCAGAACCGGCGCACGGTTCAGCGACACCAAGACTTGCGCGCGCTGTCCCACCGGGACGCGCTGCTCTTGCATGGACGAGGCGCATCATGGACCCCTGGACCCGCCTGCTGCTTGGCGTGACCGCCTTCGCGGTGCTGGGCTATATCAGCGTCGTCTATGGCAGCTGCGCGTCCGATCCCGACTGCCATTTCCGCCTGTGCCCCGGCCGGCATTCGCTATGTGGCGTTGATCACGCACATGTGCAGGACCGGTAGAACCCGATTCGCGCCAGGCCCGACCAAGCCCTGACAGCGCGCCTCCCGTGCGCGCCAACGGGTACGACCATGACCGCCGCCGAACGCAACGAGATCAGCCAGCGTATCGCGCTCCTCGAGCGCGCCTCGGCGCTGTTCGACCGGTTCGGCGTCTCAGTGCCGCTCGCGATCGCGTTCCTCAACCACTGGCCGACGGAGATCAAGTCCTATCAGGACCTCGTGACCACCGATGCCTGGAAGATCTTTCTCAGCTGCGCCCTTTGCGAGCTTGCCGCGTTCGCGCTGCGGCGCGCCGTCAAGTTTGCGACAGCGGACCTTGCCCCATGATCCTGCTCCGCGATTTCGCGCTTTACGTCCTGCCGGCCCTCGTCGCAGGCGGCGGCTGGCTGTATGCGCTGTGCCTGCGCAAGCGGGCGCGGTCGGGTCGCGCCCCCGAGCGGCGTTACGTCCCTCCGGCATCACTGGCGCCTTGATGCGGACCGCCTATATTCGCAGCTACAAACGCGGATGGGCTGGAGGCGACAATGGCGGAAGCTGCGATCATGACGAGCGACAGGCTCTGGCAGCAGGTCCGCGGCGAGGCGCAGCGCGTGGCGGACGCCGATCCCGTCTTCGGCAGGGCCCTTGCCGGCACCATTCTCGCTCATGATGATTTCGCCGCGGCCTTATCCGATCTGATCGGACGTCGGCTCGGCGGCAGTGAAGCCGAGCGCGCGCGCGTCTCGGCCTTTTCCCTTGCTGCCTTTCGCGGCTCGCCCGATCTGATCGAGCTGGCCAGCCGCGACTTGCAGGCCATCGCGATCCACGATCCCGCCATCGCCGACCTGTTGCCGCCACTGCTGCATTTCAAGGGCTATGTCGCGCTGCAAGCCTGGCGCGTCTCGAACTGGCTCTGGCTCCACGATCATCGCGATGCGGCGCTGCTGTTCCAGAACGAGGCCTCGAATGCCTTGCAGGTCAGCATCCATCCGGCCGCCAGCATCGGATCATCGGTCTATCTCGACCATGCCACGGGCATCGTGATCGGCGCCAATGTGGTAATCGGCGACGAGGTCACCATCCTCCAGAACGTCAGCATCGGTCGCGGCAGTGAACTGCCGACGCGCTCACCGCGGATCGGCCGCGGCGTCTATATCGGCGGTGGTGCGACCATCCTCGGCGACATCAGCATCGGCGATTTCGCCAAGATCGGCGCCGACGCGCTCGTGACGTCAGACGTGCCCGCTGGCTGCACGGCCGTCGGC
>NZ_JBFUES010001216.1:0-1986 GCF_056403875.1 Bradyrhizobium sp. P2_E8 | reverse complement strand
GCGCCGGAGAACACCGYGAGCGCCGAGAGGTCGATGCCGACCGCGCCGAGCGCAATGACGATTGCGATGGCCAGAAGTCCGATGCGGATGATCTTGACCAGCAGCACCTGCACCGACGGCGTCAGATCGGTGGTCGAATTGATCCGGCTCTCGGCGAAATTGCTGGCGATGTTGGTGGCCCACAGCGCGATCAGCAGGAGCGCACCGGCCTTGATCACCAGCAGCGGCGTCAGCCGTAGGCCGCCCAGCACGATCGCGAAGGAATCGAGCAGGTCGACCGTCGTGTCGAGCTGTCCGATGATGGACAGCGCTGCGACGAACCACGCCGTGATCGACACCAGCTTGACGATGAAGGCGTTGCGCAGCACCGAGGTCACCAGCCGGATCGCGAGCCAGGCCAGCCCCATCTTAGCGGCGACCATCAGGAGATAGCTGCGGCTCGGCCAGGTCGCATGGTACATCACGAAGCGGGAGATGATCACGAACAGGGTGAACACCGCCGTCGAGGCACTGGAGACCATGACGCGTGCGAAGTGCCGGAGCGGCAGCGGCCAGCCCATCGCCAGCGAGGTCATGTCGACGCGGTTGCGCACGCCGGCTTCCGCGGCATAGGCGATTCCGGCCGCGGCCAGAATGAGGCCGAATTGCAGATAGAACCAGGGTGAGGAGACTTCCGCCCCGACGCTGCGCGCGGTGGTCTGCACGAACTCCATGAAGTCCTTGAGGTCCATGTCCATCGGGGCGGTCTCGTCGGGAAGCGGGCGGGAGGGTTTGATTCGAGGGCGCCGCAGACTCCCACAAAGGGCGCGGCTGGACCATCGATACACCTCTAAGTGAAGTGCGTTAAGGCCGCAAAATGCGGGCAGATTGCCGCGAGCGGGAGAAAATGGGTTGGCGCGCCGGTACAGCGACGATAAGGATGCAAATCCAGCGATTTTTACCCGGAAGGTGGATGGCCTCCCTCGACTCTGTCAGCCTCGCCATATTGCTCGGCGCCGTCCTGGTGATGGCGGGTATCCTGTCGAGCCTGCTTGCGCTGCGCTTCGGCGCGCCCTTGCTGCTCGTCTTTCTCGTGATCGGCATGCTCGCCGGCGATTCCGGCCCCGGGCAGCTCCAGTTCGACGACGTCCGCACCACCTATCTGGTCGGGTCGGTGGCGCTCGCCTTGATCCTGTTCGACGGCGGCCTGCGGACGCGCTTTGCCAGCATCCGCACCGTGCTTGCGCCGTCCGTGGTGCTGGCCACCGTCGGCGTGCTCTTGACCGCGCTGGTCACGGCGCCGTTCGCCAAATACGCGCTCGACCTCAACTGGACGGAGTCGCTGCTGGTCGGCGCCGTGGTGGCCTCGACCGACGCGGCCGCCGTGTTCCTGCTGGTCCACACCCAGGGCCTGCGCCTGCGCCCGCGCGTCGGCGCGACGCTGGAGGCCGAATCCGGCACCAACGATCCCTTCGCGATCTTCCTCACCTTGATGCTGGTCGAATACATCTCGCTGGGATCGAGCTCGGCGGGGCACGTGCTGTTGGAGTTCCTGCAGGAGGCGGTGCTGGGCGCCGTCGTCGGCTTCTTCGGCGGACGGCTCGTCGTCATCGCGCTCAACCAGGTGGCGCTGCCGCAGGGCCTGCATGCGCCGTTCGTCACCACCGCCGCGCTCGTGATCTTCGGCGGTTCGCAGATCATGCACGCCTCGGGCTTCCTCGCGGTCTATCTCGCCGGCATCATCATCGGCAATCGTCCGACCCGCGCACATAATTCGGTGGTGACCTTCCTCGATGCCGCGACCTGGCTGGCGCAGATCGTGATGTTCGTGCTGCTCGGTTTGCTGGTCTCGTCGAGCCGGCTCGGCGCCAGCGTGCTGCCGGCTGTCGCCGTCGCGCTCGTGCTGATGCTGGTCGCACGGCCGCTCGCGGTGTTCGTGTGCCTGGCGCCGTTCCGCTTCAACTGGCGCGAAAGGATCTTCATCGCCTGGACCGGGCTGCGCGGTGC
>NZ_JBFUES010001215.1:0-1989 GCF_056403875.1 Bradyrhizobium sp. P2_E8 | reverse complement strand
AGACAATGCGATTTGACAAATTTTCTCACCCCGCAAAATGGGTTGTCGGGCACTTTAAAGCCGCCCTTCCACTGGACCGGTCGAATTATTTAATATAGATAACTGTATCCAATGTGCAAGCGCCAAACGTCACTGCACCGCGCTCGTCGATCGTCCAATCCGGATTCCAGGCAATTTCCCACGCGTGGCCGTCAGGATCGGCGACGTAACCTCGGAAACCACCATGCGCCGGAGGCAGGCCGAAGCACTCGCCCGCCTGCGTTTACGAGTTGCTTCATTACGGGCTCTACATCCTGCTTTACAGGAACATTGTGCGCTAGCGTAAATGCGCCGGGACTCAAAAGTCCGCCGCGGTTCATGTCTCCCTCAAGAGCCGCTTTGCTGAACGTTCCGAGCACCAGGCCGTTCATCTGATAGAAGATGATTTCGTGATTCTCGAATACCGGGCTCCAGCCGAAGCCTTCCACGTAAAATCGGCGGGACCGCGACAGATCGGCAATGCCGAGAGTGATGGCGGAAATCTGCTGCTGCATTGTGCTTCACCGTTTCTGTGAATGCGCCGATCGACGTACTCGCTATGGCGCTGATCATCTCGTGATGTGAAAAAAGCTGGTCCGCTTCGATCAGAGAGGTGCCCAAGCCTCCGGTAGAGCGTCAAGCCCTTCAACCACGCACGAATACACAGGCAGACGCTGCAGCTGAAGGAACCAGGCTATTTCAATTCACGCAGGGCTGGGAGCGGCGGGCATGTCCATCCACATCGCTTTCCAGACATGGCCGTCGGGATCGGCCAGATTGCGATTATACATGAAGCCGTAGTCCTGCTTCGCATTGACGTCAGCGGTTCCGCCATTGGTGGCGGCGGCCTCGTTCATCGCATCGACGTCCTCGCGGCTCCCGCACGATAATGCGAGCATCACCTCGCTCGAAGTCGACGGCGGAATTGGACGGTGCGTAAAGGTCTGCCATTTCGCATGAGTGAGCAGCATGATGTGGATGACGTCGGTCAGGACCATGCAGGCGCTGACCTCGTCGCTGAAGTGCGGATTGTGCGTGAAGCCAATCGCCTCGTAGAAGGCTTTCGACTTCGCGAGATCCGCAACGGGAAGATTGATGAATATCGTTCTCGGCATCTCGTGTCTCCTTTTTTGATGTTAGAATTCTACGTTCAACTTAAGGCGATGACGGATTTCAGGCACGACTTCATCAGGCGGGCCCAGGCATTTCCTCAGGTTGCGCAGCGACTCGGGATCCACATGGAAAGCAAAGGGATTGATTGCGGTATCCTTCATCGGGATGCCCTTCGTTGATGGGCGTCATGTGCGGCCGGCCCCATTGCAGAGGCGACGCCAACGATCGCACGGACGTGATTTTGCGCTTCAGCTTCGTCGAGCAGGAAAGCGGCCAGATCGGCACGCTCCATGATGACTTTGCCGGGCGGCATCGCTCCCACATTGGATCGATATCCACGGGGCGTTCCGCCCTCCAATAGTCTTGGCGGGCGCACGATCGTCCAGTCCAGGTTGCTGGCCTGAATTTCCCGCTCCATCGACGTGCTGTCGGCCACTTGTCTCGCAAGCAGAAGACGCAACATCCAAAGCAGCGGGTTGGCCGTTGGATACAGCAGCCCCTGAGAAATCACGAGATAGCGGCGAACGCCGCACGCCCTCATGGCCCGGATAACCGCTCGCGCACTTTCCTGGAGGAGGTCCGCGTCCTTGGACGATCGCTGACCGAGGCATGAGATAACCGCCTCCCGCCCGGGGATGAGAGCGGTAAGCTGATCGCTATCGCGCGGCTCGCTGGCGGCGACAACGCTGTGGCCTCGAGCCAAGGCTTGCTCGGTGACAAGCCGCCCGGTTCTGCCGGTTGCCCCAAGCACAACGAGCTTCATAACATTGTCCTTATGACAGGGTGCCGCCCGATTCCGAGACCTCGGCGCTCGGACTATTCCGAAAGCGCGCGCTGAGCTTCCAGCTGGGCCCGAAT
>NZ_JBFUES010001214.1:0-1996 GCF_056403875.1 Bradyrhizobium sp. P2_E8 | reverse complement strand
CTCCTGGCGACGCGCAGCGCGGTTTCGATCCAGACCTCGCCCTTCTCGCGATGCCGAGCGCGATAAGTGATTCTAGCCTCTTCGGCTTCGCCGTTCCCCAACGCGGAGATCGTTTGCTCAACCCGGGCCAGGTCCGCGGGATTTATGCCGGCGAAGGCCGACGTATCCACCAACTGGTTCGGAGCCCAGCCGAGAACTCGCGCGCTGGACGGCGACGCATAGAGGATCCGTCCATCGACCGCTATGCGCATGACCATGTCTCCCGACTGCTCCGCGAGGAGGCGAAAATCCGCCTCCTTGGCGACCAGGGCGGCTGCCATCTTTTGCCGCAGGTGCAACTGGCGCACCAGGAAGAGCCCCGCAACAGCGAGCCCTCCTATCAGTCCCAGCACCGCAGCCATGCGCGTCAGCGCCGCTCTGCGCCAGGGCGCCAAGACGTCGTCTTCCGATTCCGTGGCAACCACGAGAACAGGGTACCGACTGCTCAGCTGATAAAAGCTCAGACGCCGAACGCCGTCGAGAGGCGACGTGAAGTAGTAGACGTCCGCAGTCGGCCGCTCGCGGATTATTCTAAAAAGCGGAGCACTCGACAGGTCGCGGCCCGTATAGCCGTTGTCCGGGCTACGCGCGAGGATAACGCCTTTCGCGGTCGCCAGTGCAATCGAACCGTTCTGGCCAACGTCGAATCCGCGATAGAACTGCAGAAAATAGTCGACATCGATCGTCGTAAGAGCCACTCCGGCAAAACTGCCGTCAGGATGATTGAAGCGCCTTGAGGCGGTGATGATCCATTGCCCGCCCGACCTGCTCCTCACTGGAGACCCAATGAAGGTTCCCCGGTCAGCCACGGCGCGATGATGCTGGAAATATTCTCTGTCACTGTTGTTGAGACCGGCGAAATTCACAGGCTCGCTGGTTGCGAGCCAGCGGCCGGTCTCGTCATAGACGAACACGGCGCGGATCCGATTCGCGGCTTTGCGCCGGGAAAGAAAGGTCTGAATCTTGGCGATTGCCGCCGGGCTGGTTCCCTCAAGCTCGAGTTGGCCAACCAACACATTTAGAACTGTGTCCGCGAGCTCGAACGTGTCGTCCGCGTGTTGCGTCACCGACCGGGCCAGATTGGCYATGTCCGTTTCGGAGCCCTTCAGGACCGTCACCCGCGAGGACCACTCCCGCCAACCGCTGAGCACGACGATCGCCAAGCAGGCGACCGCCACGAATGCCGAGACCCAGAACGTGAGACGCCCTAGGCGAAGGTCGCTGCGGTGATCGATCAACAGATGCTCCCTCCACCCTCTATCCGCAAACGCCTTGGGCCAAGGGATGGTTGCTCGCTCCGGTTGAGTTTTCTGGCAGGGCACCGGAAGGAGACCGAYGGCATCGATGAGCGGCCTGACCGTCGATCGATATCCCGTGGACTGGTCGGACGAGAAGGACAACACAGCAATCAGCTCAGCTTGACGGCCTTGAGCACTGTGCCGGCCACTCGGCCAAAGCCAGGTTCACTAAAACTCGTCGGATGCAGGCTTCGAACTCCGGCAAGATGTGCCAAGTCGTCGATCCGCCGTTGAGGCCGAATCACCAGGCTCTCTGCCGGCAGGCGCTCGGTCGGCGAAAACGACGCGGGCTTCGCGCCGCGCGTAACAATGTGGGGCAACGGCGCGGCCATTGACCAGATGTTCTTAAGCATCGCCCTGTTCACCGAGCGCGCGATGACACCGTTCCCCCTCAGACGGGCGACGGTAAAGAGCTTGCGGATCAGCAGGTCTCGTTCAAGCGACTGCGGCAAATGGAACTGCACCCCGACAAGCTGGCCTCTTTGTTGCACGACCGTCGCGTCGATCCAACCCACCTGCACGATGTGCACCCGTAGCGGTTCTCCAGCGCGAGGATAGTCAATGCCGGAGCCGAGCAGAACGCCGGCGCCAGAGAGGGAGATGTTGCTCATGCGCCCAGAAAGCCGCTCGCCGGACTCGGTTTGGATCAAGATTGATTC
>NZ_JBFUES010001213.1:0-1998 GCF_056403875.1 Bradyrhizobium sp. P2_E8 | reverse complement strand
ACATAGCCGCGCTCGGGATGTTTGCGCACGTCGTCCATCGAGGCCATGTACATGCCGCGCCAGCCGTCGACCAGCGCGGTCCAGTCGGCACTGATGCCGCGCTGCTTGCTCCACCACATGAAGTCGGTGATCAGGCTGGTGCGCCAGTCGACCACGGTGCCGAACACGTCGAAGACCAGGGCTTTGACGGCGGTGAGATCGGACATGGGCGCTTCCCTGATTGTTCTTGTTGTCATTCCGGGGCGATGCGCAGCATCGAGCCCGGAATCGATTTCACCTCGGACTCTGCCGCCCGATGGATTCCGGACTCTCGCTGCGCGAGCCCCGGAATGACGGCAGTCGTATTGCCTTGCTCAATCCAGGTGGAACTTCGCCAGCTCGCGGTGCTCGGCCTTGATGTAGCGCACGGTGCCGGTGACGGAGCGCATCACCACCGTCTCGGTCTCGATCACGCCGTCCTTGCGGAACTTGACGCCCGACAGAAGCGAGCCCGTGGTGACGCCAGTGGCGGCGAACAGGCAGTCGCCGCGCGCCATGTCCTCGATGCCGTAGATCATCTTGGGATCGTTGACGCCCATCTTGGCGGCGCGCTCGCGCTTCTCGTCGGAATCGAGGATGAGGCGGCACTGCATCTGGCCGCCGATGCAGCGCAGCGCCACGGCGGCGAGCACGCCTTCCGGCGCACCGCCGGTGCCGAGATACATGTCGACGCCGGTGTTGTCGGGGTCGGCGCAATGGATCACGCCGGCGACGTCGCCGTCGGTGATGAGGCGCACGGCAGCACCCGTCGAGCGCACGCTCTCGATGATGCTGGCATGGCGCRGACGGTCGAGCACGAGAACGGTGATGCCGTCCGGTTGGACACCCTTGGCCTTGGCGAGGCGGCGGACGTTGTCAGCCGGCGTTGCATCGAGATCGACGATGCCCTTGTCGTAGCCCGGTCCGATCGCAAGCTTCTGCATGTAGACGTCGGGAGCGTGCAGCAGCGTGCCGCCGTCGGCCATCGCCATGGTGGCAATCGAGCCCGGCATGTTCTTGGCGCACAGCGTGGTGCCTTCGAGCGGGTCGACCGCGATGTCGACCTGCGGGCCGGCATTCATGCCAACCTTCTCGCCGATGAACAGCATCGGCGCCTCGTCGCGCTCGCCCTCGCCGATCACGATGGTGCCCTCGATCGGCAGCTTGTTGAGCTCGCGCCGCATCGCGTCCACGGCGGCCTGGTCGGCCGCCTTCTCGTTGCCGTGGCCGCGCAGCCGCGCCGAAGACACCGCCGCCCGCTCGGTCACCCGCACGATCTCCAGCGTGAGGATGCGCTCGAGCAACGCGTGCGGCGGGACTGAAATATGGGTCGACATCGGCTAACTCCTTCGAAACGGTTCTGGACGGAAATCTCCGCCCGCATCAACTCGTAACACCCACAGTTCGTTCGAACCGTGTCATTGCTTGAGCCTGCCCTTTCCGGAAAACCGCTTCACACTTTTGCGCTGGCGCGGCCCTCCGGGTCCGGAGCATGCTCAGTTCTTCTCGATCCGGATCACCTGCGGCCGTCCGCTGATCACCTTGTCGCGCTGCACGGCGGCGAGCGCGCGGCGCACGGCGTCCTCGTGCGTCGCATAGGTGATCAGGATGACGGGCACGGGGACCGCCTTGCCGTTCGCCGGCGCAGCGCCGCCATTGGGATGACGCTGCACGATCGACTCGATCGAAATCTTCTGTTCTGCCAGCCGGGTCGCGATCGCGGCCGCCGTGCCCGGGAAATCGCGCGCCAGCAGGCGGATGTAGTAGCCGCCCTCGTGGCGCTCCATCGGCGCCTTCTTGGTGTCGCGCAAATGCGAGATCGGCCGGCCGAACGGATTGGCGCGGATGCCGCGCGCGACATCGGCGATATCGGCGACGACGGCGGATGCGGTCGCAGCACCGCCCGCACCGGGGCCGACCAGCGTGATCGGCGGAATGCCCTCGCCATCGATCGTGACCGCATTGGTGACACCCATCACC
>NZ_JBFUES010001212.1:0-1999 GCF_056403875.1 Bradyrhizobium sp. P2_E8 | reverse complement strand
GGCTTATACAGGCGCGAAAATCTCCTGGATCGATCTCGCTCAAGCCGACTACAACCCACGGCTTCAGCAGGCGATCGCGACGAGCACGGTCGATTTCGACATCCTCGAGATGGGCGCGCCGTTCGAGGGCGATGTCTGTGGCAAAGGCCTCGCATCGGAGATGCCGGACTGGGTCAAAAAGCAAATCGATATCGATGACTATGTCGACTATCTGAAGCCGCCGGTCGGAACCTGGAACGGCAAGACCTATCGCGTCACCATCGACGGCGACTGCCACAACTTCAACTACCGCACCGACGTCTTCTCCGACGCAGCCCTTGCCAAGGCCTGGAAGGACRCCGGTAACACGGGCGAATGGGGCGTACCGAAAACCTGGCAGCAGGTCCAAGCGGTGACAAAGTTCCTCAAAGGCAAGAAGATCAAGAACCAGAACGCATTCGGCTATCTCGATGCGCCAAAGCCCTGGGGCGGCTTCGGCTTCTATTTCCTCGGCAGCCGAGCCTCTGCCTACGCCAAACATCCCGACGACAAGGCCTGGCTGTTCGACATCGACACGATGAAGCCGCGCATCAACAATCCGGCCTGGGTGCGCGCTATCCAGGACGTCATTGACGCGCTGCCGTTCGAGCCGGCCGACCAGCTCAACGCCGATCCGAACACCACCGGCTTTCAACAATTTCTCGCCGGCGTCGGCTCGATGATCCCCTGGTGGGGCGACATCGGCCAGGTCGCCAAGGCGAGCGACACCTCGGTCATCGGCGATATCGTCGGCTTCGACATCCTGCCGGGATCGGACGATGTCTATAATTCCAAGACCGGACAGTGGGACAAGCTCGCCAGCGGTCCGAACCACGCGCCGAACTGCGCCTATCTCGGCTGGGGCGTCTATGTGATGGCCAGGGTCAATGGCGACGAGAAGAAGCACAAGGCCGCCTGGAGCGCGGCTGCGCATCTCGGCGGCAAGGATCTGTCGCTGTGGATGGTGATGTATCCGTCGGGCTTTCAGGCCCACCGCACCAGCCACTTCCAGTTCGACGAATGGGTGGCCGCGGGTTATGACCGCAAATACATCACCTCCTACCTCAACTCGCAGCTTGGCTCCTACAATCATCCGAACCGGGCGGTCGAGCCGCGTATCCCCGGCATCTTCCAGTACTACAGCATCGCGGAGGATGAGCTGACGAAGATTTTTGCCGGCAAGGTCGACGCGCAGACTGGCGCTAACAACATCGCCGCCGCCTGGGAGAAGCTGACTGACCAGATCGGCCGCGAGCGGCAGATCGGACTCTACAAGGCCTCGCTCGGCGTGTAGCCGCATGAGCATCACGAAGACCCTCGGCTGGCGGCGCTCTCGCGGTGCCAGCCGAAAACTTGCCCGGCGGCCGGCCGGTCATTCAGGATCGGCAGAGTTCGATTGCCATGCAGAATTCAGCTCCCGTGACCGACGACCTGCACCACCAGCCCGCGGTAGCACGCGCGCCGGCCAGGCGGAAAACCGTCGGCCGCGCGCTTGTCGCGCTGGCGTCGCTCGGCTTCCTGCTCGTGCTCCTCGTCCAGATCCTGCACACGACCGGTGCGACCGCGGCCGGGTTCTCCGATTGGCGACCGATCCTCATCGCCTATCTCATCTGGGCCGTCGCCTTCGCCATCGCCCAAGTGCTGATCCGCGGCGAGCGCGGCCAGCGCGCGCTGTTCCTGCTACCGGCGGTGTTCTTCACCATTGCAGTGGTGATCTTCCCGACCATTTTCGGGATCTATATCGCCTCGCTCGACTGGAATCTCAGCTCGGTCGAAGGCCCGCGTTTCAGCGGCTTCGACAATCTCGTCGGGATGTTCAACGACACCTATTACTGGAACGCGCTGGGCAACATGTGCTTCTACGCGGTCGCAGTCCTCGGTGAGTACGCGATCGCGTTCGGCCTCGCGCTCCTGCTCAGCGCCGAGATCCGCGCGCGAAAATTCTTCCGCATCGTGTTCCTGCTGCCGATGATGCTGAGCC
>NZ_JBFUES010001211.1:0-2003 GCF_056403875.1 Bradyrhizobium sp. P2_E8 | reverse complement strand
AGCTTCTTGCTTTGAAGGAGGCATCCAAATGTTCGCAGCATTCAAATGGAACTCCCGATACAACGCTCGCGAATGGGGGATGAAGGTTGGGGTGTTCGCCGTCCAACTCCGTGCACTGAATGCAAATCGGCAGAAGGACGAAAGCAAGCCGAGGCGGCCACCCTGGAAACACTTCGACGACACCCATCATTGGGACACCGCCGCGGAGGAATGGGTCCCCAACAATGATCGGTGATCAGGCTTCAGGATCCCTTTCGCTGATGAACCTGTCGAGCGGTGCGGTCACGTACAAGCAGCGTGCGTCGGGACTTCCCGAATGAGTGACGCCGCAGCGCTCCGCCGAAGCGGCGTAGCGCTGTGGCGCCGGGCCGGGACCCGGAGGCGGTATGGTGAGGGCCAGCTTCCGGCACGCCGCCCTTGCTGATATTCTCCGCCAAAAGACGTTTGGCGGAGGATAACGATGCGGGCCCACGGGATGGCCTCGAATGTAGCGGCTGGCGATGTCACGCCCGCGGTCCTCGCGATCGGTCGGCCGGATTTTCCGGAAGTGCTCATCGAGACGCTGCGCCGGCAGGCCGATGTCGGCCATTGCATGGTGTTTGCGCTGAGCCGCGCGGGCGCCGCGCACTGCCTGCTCGATGCTGGCAACATCCCGATCGGCGCGGAGCTCGGCGCTGCCTATGCCGGACAGTTCCATGAGTCCGATCCCAATCGCGATGCGATGTTCGAGGGCGAGGGCGGCGCGTCGATCATGCTGCCGGCCTTCGCACCGCGCATGTATGGCGCGCGCTACCGCAAGATCTTCTTCCAGGATTCCGGCATCGTCGACAAATGCGCGACCGCGATCTGGGTCGACGACACCTGCTTCTACGTCAATTTCTATCGCATCGCCGCGCAGGGCCGCTTCAGCGACGCCCAGCGCGAACGCCTCCGGGCGATCGCACCTGCGATCGGGGCGAGCGTCGCACGCCACTTTCAGCGCAGCGCAACGCCCGATCAGTCTCTCGCCACGCTCTTGGCCACACGCGCGCCGCTTGCCGATCTCACGCCGCGCGAGCGGGAGGTTTGCCGGCGCATCCTCGAAGGCTTCAGCTCCGAAGCGATCTCGCAGGCGCTCGGCATCAGCGTGCATTCGACGTTGACCTACCGCAAGCGCGCCTATGGACGGCTCGGCATCTCCTCGCAGAGCGAGCTGTTTGCGATCGTGCTGCGCCTGCTCGCCGGCCCGAGCGGCCTGAACTAACGGGTACTCTTAGGTCAGCGATCTCGGCTTCCAAGAACCAAGCGGACACGCGGCCCGCCCGCCGGGATCGTCGCCTTTTTGACCCATTTCAGACTTCGAGGCAGTTGCGCGTTCCACTAACTCGAAATGGGTAGTTTCCTCAACGAACCCGATGCGCGATAAGCCGAAGCCGATGCCGATCGGGAACCAGACACGCGCCATCTCTTCGTCCGTCGGCAGACTGCGGTGATCAATCCGATCTGAGCGCATCTCGCCGAGTTTTGCATTGTCGCGCCGGTGGGGTCTCGATCAACCGCTTGGTAAGCGGGAAAGTAGCGATCTTCGATCTTTATCAGGGAGATCAAAAGATCAGTCATGATGGACAATCCAACTGCCTGGTCCAGGCGTCGACGATGTCCGATCCACGATCGCTAGCGCCGGAGATAAATTTCCGCCGAGGCACCAGGTATGCCGGCGGCCTGGTCGCGATTGGCGTGATCTATTTCGTCCTGGCAAAAGGCGGCCTCGCTCTCGCCTCTGTTCATCCCAGCGCAACGGCAATCTGGCCACCGACGGGTCTCGCGCTGGCGGCGGTGCTGTTGTGGGGGTATCGGACCTGGCCCGCAATCTTCATTGCGGCGGTGATCGCCAATGCGACCACCGCCGGCTCCGTTGCCACCGCAATTGCGATTGCGACCGGCAACACTCTTGAGGCCGTTGTTGGCGCTTATCTGGTCAATCGATGGTCGCGCGGACGTCATACGTTTTCGCGACCAAATTC
>NZ_JBFUES010001210.1:0-2009 GCF_056403875.1 Bradyrhizobium sp. P2_E8 | reverse complement strand
CTGACATGGTGGAGGAGCTCGGCCACCATGTCGTCGCGGAAGCGGACAATGTCCGGGACGCGAGCGCCTTTGCCATGACCGCGCAATACGACCTCGCCATCCTCGACATCAACCTCATGGGGCTCTACGTCGATCCCGTCGCCGACCTGATCGAGCGCCGCGGAAAGCCGTTTCTGTTCGCCACCGGCTACGGGCCGGAACTGCTGCCGTCGTTGCTCCGCCGCAGGCCGATCCTGCGCAAGCCGATTTCGATCGATCAGCTCAAGGCGATGATCGATTCGATGTTTCCGGAAGCCACGGCGAAGGTGCCGCACTGAGCGAAGGCGCTGGGCGACGGCGAAGGCGCCGCGCTGAGCGACGGCGAAGACGCCGCGCTGGGCGACGGCGAAGACGCCGCGCTGAGAGCACCAACGAAAATGGCCGCCCGTCGGGGGCGGCCATTCGACGAAGGAATTCCTCGGGTTCTCAGATCAGGCCGGCAGTGAGGTCGATGCCGCGCGCCATCAGGCCGAACGAGGCAACGAGGCCCGTGCAGCAGAACAGCAAGATGGTCTTGAACGAAGAAGCGGCGAAACGCGTTTCGGCGGCGGCCGGCATTGCGGCGAGCGAAATCATGCTCATGTTCATTCCCCCCTTTGTTGACCCCTGAATTGCATCAGGTGAGGGAACTCTTAGAGCAAAAGGTTTGACGCGAGATTGCGAGGGATCGTTAACGAAATCGCAATCGACTCGCGGACTCGCGCCGTTCCGGCGCGGGATTGCAAGTCTCAGTTGCGACCGTTCCTCAGCACCGTGGCGATGGTATGGGCCGTCATCGCGGCGCGATCCGAGGCGCGCTGGGCGGCCAGCCGGTCTCGCGCCTTTTCCTCGATCAAGAGCTCGATCAGCGCCAGCCGTTTGTCCTCGTCATCCGCCTCGGTCAGCAGACGGTGATAGCGGTGATAGTCGAAGCCCAGATCCTGCTTACGCATGTCACGCCCCCGCAACTACGCCACACACTCAAGGGGGATTGTTTCTCATCGGGAACAAACGAGCAAGCACGATCCTGCGTGGAACCGTTCGTGCGTTGCAATCTCCTGTGAATTACCGGAACTGCAGCCGGGCGCTCGCGCCTCAATCCACATTGTGGTCGGCGAACATCTTCAGGCCGACGAAGCTGGCATCGGGCTTCGTGACCAGCCGGGTCGGGATGTTGCGCAAATAGTCCTGGAAGCGTCCCTTGGCTTCGAAGCGTGCGCGGAAGGCCGAGGCTGCGAGGAAGTCCGGGAATCGCGGCACGATCCCGCCGGCGATATAGACGCCGCCGCGGGCACCGAAGGTCACCGCGAGGTTGCCCGCGACCGAGCCCAGGATGGCGCAAAACATCTCCAGCGTCGCGCGGCTGACCGGGCAGCTGCCGTCCAGGGCCGCCTTGGTGATGGCGGCCGCGTCGCGGTGCGGCACCTGGGCGCCATCGATCTCCGCCAGCGCCTCGTAGAGGCTTTGCAAGCCCGAGCCCGACAGCGCGCCGCGCTCGATGGAGACATGGCCGAAGCGCCGGCGCAGGCACGCGATCACGCGCTCCTCGCGCTCGTTCTCTGCCGGCAGGGTCGCGTGGCCCGCCTCGGTGACGACGGCCAGCCGCGCCCCATGCCGCTCGACCAGACAGGAGACGCCAAAACCGGTTCCGGGCCCGACCACCAGCAACGGTTCTCCGGGGAGGCCATCTTGTCCGCCGAGCGGGATCAGATCGGCGGACCGCAAGGCGGGCAGGGACCAGGCGACCACCTCGAAATCGTTGAGCACATGGACGCTGTCGAAGCCGAGCGTCGGCTGGAGCTCGTTGCCGTCGATGACCCAGGGGCTGTTGGTCATGACACAGCGGTTGTTGGTGACGGGACCCGCGACGGCCAGCACAGCCCTCTGGGGCGACTCGCCGCCGGCCCGGCGCGCCAGCACGTCGACAATGGCTTCCCGGACGGTCGGGAAGTCGGCGACCTTCACATAGTCGATCGGCCCGGTCTGGTCGC
>NZ_JBFUES010001209.1:0-2014 GCF_056403875.1 Bradyrhizobium sp. P2_E8 | reverse complement strand
CCTTCTTGCGCTGCGGCTGGCCGAGCGCATTGGAGCGATAGGCGATCAGCTTCAGGACGGTGTCGTTCGCCTCCGAGCCGGAATTGGTGAAGAACACCTTGCTCATCGGCACCGGCGCGAGCGCCACCAGCTTCTCGGCGAGGTCGATCGAGGGCCCGTGCGATTTGGCGGAGAACGTATGGTAGAACGGCAGCGCCTGCATCTGCTTGTGCGCAGCCTCGACCAGGCGCTTCTCGTTGAAGCCGAGCCCGACGCTCCACAGGCCCGCCATCGCCTCGAAATAGCGTTTGCCCGATGCGTCAAAGACGTAAGGGCCCTCGCCGCGCTCGATCACCAGGGGACCGGCTTGCTGATGGGTGCGCGCGTTGGTGTAGGGATGGAGCTGGTAGGCCACATCCCGGGCCTCTTGCGAATTCGGCAGCATGGACATTTGCGAAAGATCCTCAAGGTCGCCACATCGCCGGCGCGGCCAGCGTCATCACTTGGCTATTGCGAGAATGCAGAACTTGCAACGCCAATTCGTCGGCAGCAAGCGCTCAGCAGCGTTGCACAAAGCCGCACACGGAACAGCTGTCAGGCCGCGCTGTCGTCATCACCCTCATCGGCGGCAGCAGCGGCCTCCCGCACCTCCACCAGCGCCATCGACAGCAGATAGACCGTCGTGGGCAAGCCGACGCGGCGCGCCGTCTCGACAGCCCGCGACAGGTCGCTTGCCAGCTCCTTGAGCTCGTCTCCCCGTGACAATGTCCCACCCCATCCATCCGCCGATCGCGGCCACCTACACCGCGACGGCGCCGCTGCTTCTGATCAGTTCGGCGCTGGGTTGGATTGTAGCAAAGTTGGCGACGACATTCACTACCGCATGCTTGTAGGCGGCGGCATCGCCCGCGCCCGGCTGGCGGCAGGCCACGGCGTCCGCCACCACCTGATAATGATGGCTGCGGTGAAACCCGTCGACGGCGGTGGCGAGGATGGTCTCGTCCAGGGAGAAGCCGATCAGGACGCAGCGCACATTGCGGATATTGGACATGTAATCCACAAACCGCGCCGAGCTGTAGGCCGAGGGCAGCGGGTGCTCGAACGTCATCTCGCCGGGCCGCGGCTTGGTCTCGGCGATCCAATCCGTCAGCCTGGATGCCGGATTGAACCAGGCCGCCTGGGCGATGCGCTTCAGATGCATCACCGGCCAGAGATTGTCGCGCCACAGCGTCAGGAGTTCCAGGCAGCGCGCGGTGGCGGCCTCGCCGTCGAGGATGACATGGCGACGCCCGGGGGTCAGATATTCGACCTGGAGATCCGCGCAGACCAGGATGGGCGGATTATCGTTGATGGAAGCCAGCATTGTCTTGCGCAGAGCTGCACCAGTTTCAGCGATCGGCAAGCGCGAGGTCCCGCAGCGGCGAGGTCACCGCCCGCCCGGCGGAGGCATCGAGCACGCCCGGCCGGTCCCAATCGCCCTCGGGACGGATGATCACGTAAGGATCGCTGTCCAGCGTGATGGCGTCCGGCCCCGGCTCGATCTCCAGCAGCATTTCCGTGTAGGAAAAATCCGAGAAGGTGATCTTGCGATTGTGGCCGAGCGGCTTGGCGCCGAAATGGGCCCAGAAATCGACCAGCCGGTCCTGCGCCTGGCCGTAGATCTTGCGAAACCCCTTGCGCTTCACATAGTCGACGCTCGCCTGCACCAGCTTGAACGAGACGCGCGAGCGCCGATATTGGTGCCGCACAGCGAGCCGCTCCACCTTGGCGAAATCGCCGAAGAAACGCACCCGCAGACAGCCGGCGGGTTCGTTGCCGACAAAGCCGATGAAATGCGCGGCCACCATGTCGTTGCCGTCGAACTCCTCTTCGAACGGACAATCCTGCTCGGCGAGGTAGACCGCCGAGCGGATCGCGGTGACAAGCATGAGATCGTTGGGATCGCGCGCAAGGCGGATGGTGACGGCGCGGGAGTCGGGCTTCGCGAGAGGAATCCTAGTACCGTGCATCTGAAACACTCCTTGCTTGGATGATC
>NZ_JBFUES010001208.1:0-2017 GCF_056403875.1 Bradyrhizobium sp. P2_E8 | reverse complement strand
ATCCCGACGACACCGCCCAGCAGAAGATTACCGGCAAAGCCGGCGGCGCCGCCGGTCTGGATGTCGCGGCTGAGCGGCACGATCTGCGGCTCGTAGCCTTCCTTCTGGAAGGTGATGGAGATGTCGGCATTCCGCTTGACGACCACGGAGCAGGGCGTCGTGCAGGTGGTCGGAACCTCCATTCCGCTGACGACGGCTTCAACGCCTGAAGGTGTCGATGAGATGCTGATATTCTCGGTCGTCCCGCGCGTGACGGACGCGCAGCCGCCCAGCATGACGCTGAGCGCCACAATTCCAAATGATCGCATGAAATGCCCCTTGTCCCACCGCCAGTGAAGCGCAACCAGAGCGCGAGGGCAATACGTCATTGGTCCAGATAGTTAAGCCACGCACCGGTTGTGTGGAGATGGGTCGAGCACCTGCGCTTGGCCGGTTCTATTCGCCGCGCAGGCGCTGGTCGTCCTGCACGCGGACATGCTCGGCGCCGCGCGCGCCTGCCGGCGAGAGCCGCAGCATGCTCAGCACCGCGCCGCAGAGCGCAAAGCCGACGCCGGTGAGGAGCGCGACTCGGGTCCCGTCAATTGGATAGAGGCCGAGGAACAGTGCCACCAGCGCCGCGCCCGTGGTCTGGCCGAGCAGCCGCGCCGTGCCCAGCATGCCGCTGGCGCCGCCGGCGCGCTCGCGCGGGGCGGCGGCGATCATGGTGCGGTTGTTGGGGGTCTGGAACAGGCCGAAGCCGGCCCCGGCCAGCGCCATCCGCCAGATCACGTCGAGCGGCGTTGGCGCGGCCGGCAGGAGGGCGAGCGCGCCGAGCCCGCAGGCGAACAGCGTGAGCCCGATGCCGCCGAGCAGGCCAGCCGGATAATGTTCGACCAGGCGGCCGGCGAGGGGGGCTGCGAAGGCGAGTGCGATCGGCCACGGCGTGATCAGGAGGCCCATATGCACGGCGGAATAGCCGAAGCGGCTCTGGAGATAGAAGGGGATCGCGACGAAGGCCAGCATCTGCCCGCAGAACGATGCGATCGAGGTCGCAATCGACAGCGCGAAGACGGGGATGCGCAAGAGATCGACCGGCAGCAGCGGCGAGGCCATGTGGGTTTCGCGATAGATCAGCAGCGCGCCGGCGACGATCGCGATTGCGAACTGGACGAGGCAGGTGAGCGCGGCCTCGCCATGACCGACGCTGTCGATCGCGGCAATGCCGACACCGAAGGTGATCGCGGACAGACCCGCGCTCTGCCAGTCGAATGAATGGCTCGCGGGCTTGGTGTGCGGCAGGCTGCGCAGGCCCAGCACCAGCGTCACCGCGCCGAGCGGCACGTTGATGGCGAACAGCCAGGGCCAGCTCCCGACCGCGAGGATGCCGGCCGCGAGCGTCGGGCCGACCGCGGCCGAGAAGGCGACGACGAGCGCGTTGAGCCCGATGCCGCGGCCGAGCAGGCTGCGCGGATAGGTGAAGCGCACCAGCGCCGCGTTGACGCTCATGATGCCGGCCGCGCCAAAGCCCTGGATGATGCGCGCGACCGTCAGCAGCGGCAGCGTATGCGCCAGCGCGCAGAAGGCGGACGCGAGCGTGAACAGCACGAGCCCGACCAGATAGACTCGGCGATAGCCGACGATCTCGCCGAGCGAGGCGAGCGGCAGCAGCGAGATGGTGATCGCGAGCTGGTAGCCGTTGACGATCCAGATCGAGAAGGCCGGGCTCGCGTCGAGGTCGGCCGCGATCGTCGGCAGCGCGACGTTGGCGATGGCGCTGTCCACCACCGCCATGATGATGCCGAGCGCAATGGTCAGGACCGCCTGGTTGCGCTGGGGCTGCGGCAAGCCGTCGGCATGCACTGTGGGGGCGGACGACATGATGAAGGCGCGCTTGATTCGAGCCGTGTTTCATCTCCGGATTAGGAAATTGCAGATTGGATCGCAACCCGGCAGGACACGGACAGTTCCTGTGCCGGAAGCAGGCCTTCCGGCACAGGACAACGGGTCGGGACCGCTTTCGAGAGGGCTCAGGGAGCCC
>NZ_JBFUES010001207.1:0-2021 GCF_056403875.1 Bradyrhizobium sp. P2_E8 | reverse complement strand
TGGTGCGGACGCGGTGGCCGAGATTGCCGCCTTCATATTCGGTGTCGGTGTTGGTCGGCAGCTCCGAGGAGTCGAGGCGGAAGCCGGTGTTGTAGGGGCTGGAGGAAAAGCGCACGTCGTCGAACACGAAGAACTCGGCTTCGGGACCGACGAAGACGGTGTCGCCCACGCCCATCGACTTCACCATCGCCTCGGCCTTCTTGGCGATGCCGCGGGGGTCGCGGTTGTAGGGCTCGCCCGTGGTCGGCTCGAGCACGTCGCAGGTGATGACCATGGTGGTCTCTGCGAAGAACGGATCGATCGTCGCGGTCACCGGATCCGGCATCAGGCACATGTCGGACTCGTTGATCGCCTTCCAGCCGGCGATCGAGGAGCCGTCGAACATCGTCCCTTCGGCAAATATGTCTTCATCGATCATGCTGACGTCGAACGTCACGTGCTGCCACTTGCCGCGCGGATCGGTGAAGCGCAGGTCGACGTACTTGACGTCGTTGTCCTTGATCGATTTCAGGACGTCTTTGGCGGTCTTCATGCATACCCCTTTTGGCTCTGCGGGTCGGTTTCCAGATGAGCAGGATTATTCTCGCTTTTGGCGAGTTCGCGCGCGACCGCACAAACGAATTCAGGCCGCCGAAGCAGCCTTATTTCTTGTCAGAGTGTCGCAAAATGCGGGATAGCACCCGGCTCAGATAGCGTCCAGCCCGGATTCGCCGGTTCGGATGCGGATCGCCTCTTCGATGTTGGAGACGAAAATCTTGCCGTCACCGATGCGACCGGTCTGCGCAGCGCGGCGGATCGCGTCGATGGCGCGCTCGACCAGATCGTCGCCGATCACGATCTCGATCTTCACCTTCGGCAGGAAGTCGACGATGTATTCTGCGCCGCGGTAGAGTTCGGCGTGGCCCTTCTGCCGGCCAAAGCCCTTGGCTTCGGTGACAGTGATGCCCTGAAGGCCGACTTCCTGAAGCGCTTCCTTCACCTCGTCGAGCTTGAACGGCTTGATGATGGCTTCGATTTTCTTCACTGCGCGCCTCCCGGCATTTCGATCAAATAGCAACGTCTCGTCAGGATGCGCTTTTCTCACGCACGATCTTGTCCTCGCTATGCCGGGATCCCTGACCAGTCCGGCACCAACGGCCGGTCACACCCTGATAGACGTCAGTGAGCACGACGAACCGAAGCGGCTTCCTCGAAAGCAGGGTCTATGCCAAGTTGCAAATGCCCTGATTATTGGAGCGTTATCAGCCTTTTAACGAGCATCTCTGATAGGTGGAGCCGACTGGCCCAAAATACCGAAGACTACGAAATAGGCAAACGGTTCAATCTATGTGCAAATCGACGTTCCGCCGGTCGGATCGGCACGGAAGATGCCTGCTGAAGAGGCGTTTGTACAGGGAAGTGGCATGGAAGTTCTGACCAACGCCGAAATGCAGCGCGCCGACCAGCTCTCGATCGCGGCCGGCACGCCCGGCTTCAAGCTGATGCTGAGCGCGGGCCAGGCGGTCGCCGAGGCCGCCCATGCGCTGGTGGAGGAGGGGCCGATCCTGATCGTGGCCGGCCCCGGCAACAATGGCGGCGACGGTTTTGTCGCAGCCGCCGAGCTCGCCGCCCAGGGCCGCGAGGTCTCGGTGATCCTGATGTGCGAGCGCGACCAGCTCCAGGGCGATGCGGCCTCCGCCGCGCGCGGCTGGAAACACCCGGTGCTCCCGTTCAATCCGCAGGCGATCGGAAAGCCGGCGCTGATCATCGATGCGCTGTTCGGCGCGGGCCTCAGCCGCTCCGTCGACGGCGAGGCGCGCGCGATGATCGAGGCGATCAACGCCAACGGTGCCTTGGTGCTTGCGGTCGATCTGCCGAGTGGCATCAACGGCACCAGCGCCGCCGTGCTGGGCGCTGCAGTCAACGCCGCCGAGACCGTCACCTTCTTTCGAAAGAAGCCGGCGCACCTGCTGCTGCCGGGACGGATGCATTGCGGCCGCGTGCGCGTTGCCGACATCGGTATCGACGCGCAGGTGCTGGAC
>NZ_JBFUES010001206.1:0-2022 GCF_056403875.1 Bradyrhizobium sp. P2_E8 | reverse complement strand
GCCCAAGCTCTATCCCGACCTCGCCAGAGCTTCGGACCTTGCGGCAAGGTTTTATACCGACAAGGTCTTCTCCGAGCCGGTGAGACTGCTGGCTCGTCTGCACGCCGCAAGCGGCGCGCTGACCTTCCGCTATCGTTTCGCCTACGTGCCGGAGGCCCGGCGCACCAATCCGGAGGGCGGTCACGGGCGGGAATTGCAGTTCATCTTCGGCGTGGAAGGCGTGCCCGGTGCCGGCATCTTCTCGCGGCGCGATCGCGAGCTCGCAAGCCGCATGCGCAGCTACTGGATCAACTTCGCCAGGAGCGGCGATCCCAACGGCCCCGACCTGCCACGCTGGGACGCGGCGGCAGGCGGCGATCGCCTGCTGCTGATCACGAATGATCGCATTGCGAGCGGAGACGATCCCTTCGCGGAGCGTCTCGACCGGCTCGCAAGTGAGAGTAGAAAATGAGCTGGACTTAGGCCGCGAGCTCGACGCGCGGCGCCGGGCTCAGCCGGTCTTCCTCCAGATAGTCCATCGCGCCGTCCTTCTCGACGGCATAGAACTGCTGGCCTTCCCGCGACTTGAAGGCGGCGCGAACGACGCCGCGGCGGCCCTTGTCACTGTTGACGACGTCCCCCAGCGCAAACTTCTTCATCTCACGTCCTCGTCTTCTGGCCGACTCCTTCGGCCATGGCGGGGATTTTGAAAGGCAAATCGTTAACGGCTTGCTAACCATAGGGGTTTGCCTATGCTCGCCGCCGATCGTGCGGCCAGTTCGCACGCGCATGTTGTCAACGAGACGAGCTTTCGCCCATGACGCGATTTCCGACCCTGTTCCTGTCCCATGGCGGCGGCCCCTGGCCGTTCATGGAGGACCGGCGCGTGCAATATGCCAGGACCGCCGAGGAGTTCGGGCGGCTGCCGCAGCTTCTTCCCGAAAGACCAAAGGCCGTGCTCGTCATCACCGGACATTGGGAGGCCGACGCCTTCACCGTGTCGACCTCGGCGCATCCGCCGATGGTGTACGACTATTACGGTTTCCCCGAGCATACCTATCACCTCAAATATCCGGCGCCGGGCAAGCCCGAGCTTGCCGCAGAGGTGAAGGCGCTGCTCGCGCGTGCCGGCCTCGATTGCCGCGAAGATGCCAATCAGGGTTTTGATCACGGCACCTTCGTGCCGCTCGGCCTGATGTATCCGAACGCCGACATGCCGATCGTACTCTTGTCGCTGAAATCGACCTACGATGCGGCCGAGCACATCAAGGTCGGGCAGGCGATCGCCTCGCTCCGGGACGAAGGCATTCTGATCGTCGGCAGCGGGCTCACCTATCACAACATGCGCGGCTTCAACCGGCCGGAGTCCAAGCCGGTCTCCTACGATTTCGAGGCCTATCTCAACGAGGCGATCAGCGCGCCTGATGCGGCGCGCCGCAACGCGATGCTGGTCGATTGGGAGAACGCGCCGAGCGCGCGCCTGGCGCATCCGCGCGAGGACCATCTGCTGCCGCTGATGGTTGCGGCCGGCGCGGCCGGCAGCGACGTCGGCCACCGCGTATTCGTCGACGAGGTCGCAAACGTCGCGATGGCGTCGTACATGTTCGGCGGCCAGCCTTGAATCGCGCGTCTGCAAGTGAAATCGGCGGAAAGTTCCAGATTGTCCCTCGAGATAGTTGAGTAGGGGGCATCGCGCCGTCGGCAGAAAACGGCTCATGCACACGCCAAATTGCTCATGCGGGCATTTCTGTCCGTTTCGCTCGATTCATTTTCGCGCTATGGTTGTGTCTATTGATCTGCGATTTTCCCGAAGAATGAGATGGTGTCTGCGGATCCATTCCGGAACGCTTTTCTCAAGTCGCTGAGGCCAGCCGACTTCGCGGCCATTCGCCCGCATCTCAAGGCCGTCGAGCTTCTGGAGGGGGCTTCGGTGATCGAGCTAGGCCAAACCGTTGCGTGGGCTCATTTTCCGCTGACCGCCGTCGTGTCTCTCGTTGTCGAACTTGAAGCGGGAGAACGGATCGAAGTGGCGTTGGTTGGCCC
>NZ_JBFUES010001205.1:0-2025 GCF_056403875.1 Bradyrhizobium sp. P2_E8 | reverse complement strand
GTTGAAGAAGAGATAGGCGAGCGTCGAGGGGAAGATCAGGATGTAGCCGAGCGTCGCCAGCGTCAACCCGTCGAATTGGATGACGTTGCCGCGCCAGGCCTCCCAGACGGCGGTGGGCAGCAGCATGATCGCGCCACAGCAGGTGGTGAAGGACAGGAAGGAGAGCTGATGAACCTTCGGCCGGCGCGGGATGAAGGCGGAGTAGAGCCCGAATGCCACCAGCGAGGACGCGAACATGATGTCGCCCCTGTTGAAGCTGATGCTTGCCAGCGCCGCGAGATCGCCGCGCAGGATGATGATGAGCACGCCGAGAAGCGAGATCGCGATGCCGGCGAGCTGAGCACCGGTCAGCCGCACGCCGAACAGCGCCAGCGACCACAGCGCCACGAACAGCGGCCCGGCCGACTGGATCAGCAGCGCGTTCAGCGCCTCCGTGTATTGCATCGCCCAGTACGAGATCGCGTTGTTGAAGGCGAAGCCGACCAGCGACAGGAACAGCATCAGGGGCAGGCTCTTGCGCAGAGCCGGCCAGTCGCGCTTCAGATGTGGCCAGGCGAACGGCAGCAGGATGAGGAACACGCCGAACCAGCGGATCGTGGTCATCGTCAGCGGCGGCACGTGCGCGCCGACATGGCGCGCGAGCACGATGTTGGCCGCCCAGAACAGCGAGCTCAGGCTGAGCAGCAGATAGGGCTGGTTGTTGAGCCAACTGGCCGGATTCGAGGCTGGTGGCGCGGGCGAAGCGATCGTCATTGGGGTCGGATGCAACTTGCGCCCGATTGCCGTCGTGACACAAGTCACGCGACCGCAATGCTACAATGCAGGCATGACCTGAGGAGGTGCCATTGGCGGTCAATATGTTAAACATCGCTGCGCCCGGCGCGTGATCGTCGCGGCGAGGCGGAAGGACGAAGAGCCGCCGCGGCCTACGTCTTCCGCCCGGCGCGCGCATCCGGCATCGACGCATCGACAGCGGCGTGGCAGGCCGTCTGCAACAGCCGGCAGACTTCCTCGGTCGACCGCTGCGGGCTCAGCGCTGTGAAGGTCGGATAGCTCGTCAGGACGAAGATCAGGTCCACGGCATCCTGCACGGCCCGCTTTGCGGCACGGCTCTCCGTGATGCGTGTCACCAGTCCCGTCACAAGCTCACGCCGCCGCTCGTTGCGCGCGACCAGCGCATTGCCGAATTCGGGATCGGTTGCGATCGCCTGGTTGAGGCCGCCGATCGCGGGGTCGTGCGCCCAGAAGGTACAGAAGATCGCGACGACGCGATCGAGCGCGGCGCGGGGGTCCGGCAACGCCATCACGTCGGCCAGCTCGAACAGCCCGCCCTGCCGCGCGATGTCGTCGAACACGGCCTCCAGCAGTCCGCGCCGCGATCCGAACTGGTTGTAGACGGTCAGCCGCGTGACGCCGGCCGCCTTCGCCACCACGTCGAGCGAGAAGTTCGCGATGCTCGCATCCTTGCGCAGCAGGCGCGCACCGGCCGCGATGATGCGTTCGCGCGTCTCCGCGGCCGCGGAGGCGCGGACCGAGCTCACATAGCTGCGCTTCGGCATCGCCCTGCCATTGTCTTGACGCATTGATTATACATGATGTATATCCAATTTAGAAGCCGGTTTGGAGCTTGCCATGCAGACTGCCCTCGTAATCGCACTGTCGCTTCATGTGTTGTCGTCCGTGTTCTGGGCTGGATCAAGCTTTGCGCTGGCGCGAACCGGAGCAGCCGGGGGCGAGCAACTCGTCGGTCCACAGCTCGGCGCGGCGACGGTTGCGATCCTCACCGGCGGCTATCTCGGGCATCTCGTTCATTCCGGCAGCTTTGGCACGGCCGAGCAGGTGCTCGCGCTTGGCGCGGTTTGCGCGCTGATCGCAGCCGGCATTCAGGCCGCGACCGGCCCCCGTGCGCTGCTGAGCTTGCGCCGTGGCACGAGCGAGGCCGCGGATGTGCGCTCACGCATCGCGACCGCCCAGCGCGTGGCCGCCGCTCTGCTCGCCATCACCGCCCTCTGCATGGGCGCGGCG
>NZ_JBFUES010001204.1:0-2025 GCF_056403875.1 Bradyrhizobium sp. P2_E8 | reverse complement strand
TTGTAGATCCGCATGTCCTTGGTGACGTTGTCGAACAGCGAGCCACCGAGATAAAAGCCCTTCTCGTAGCCCTGCATCTTGAAGCCGCGGCCGTCGACGGCGAGCGTTGCGCCTTCCTTGATGCCGATGTCGATGTAGCCCTTGACCTTCTCGACCGCTTCGCGCGTCACCAGCGGGCCGTAATCGGCCGACGGATCGATCGAGGTGCCGATCTTGAGGGACTCGACGCGCGGGATCAACTTTTCCATCAGGCGGTCGGCGGTGGACTTGCCGACGGGCACCGCGACCGACACGGCCATGCAGCGCTCGCCGGCCGAGCCGTAGCCCGCGCCGATCAGCGCATCGACCGCCTGGTCCATGTCGGCATCGGGCATGATGATGGCGTGGTTCTTGGCGCCGCCGAAGCACTGGCAGCGCTTGCCGGTCTGGGCGGCGCGCTCATAGATGTACTGCGCGATCGGCGTGGAGCCGACGAAGCCGACGGCCTTGATGTCGGGATCGTCGAGGATGGCGTCGACCGCTTCCTTGTCGCCGTTGACGACGTTGAGGATGCCGGCCGGCAGGCCCGCCTCCATCATCAATTCGGCAAGCAGCATCGGCACGCCGGGATCGCGCTCCGACGGCTTGAGGATGAAGGCATTGCCGCAGGCGATCGCCGGCGCGAACTTCCACATCGGAATCATCGCCGGGAAATTGAACGGCGTGATGCCGGCGACGACGCCGAGCGCCTGACGCATCGAATAGATGTCGATGCCTGGGCCGGCGCCCTCGGTGTACTCGCCCTTCATCAGGTGCGGAATGCCGCAGGCGAACTCGGCGACCTCGAGGCCGCGCTGGATGTCGCCCTTGGCGTCGGGCACGGTCTTGCCGTGCTCACGCGCCAGCAGCTCCGCGAGCTTGTCGTAGTCGCGCTGCACCAGCTCGACGAACTTCATCATGACGCGGGCGCGGCGCTGYGGGTTGGTCGCGGCCCATTCCGGCTGCGCGGCGCGGGCGTTCTCGACGGCAGCGCGGACCTCGGCCTTGGACGCCAGCGCCACCTTGGCCTGGACGTCACCGGTCATCGGCTCGAAGACGTCGGCGGTGCGGCCAGAGGTACCCTTGACCTCCTTGCCACCGATGAAATGTCCGATTGAACGCATGGAATAATCTCCTTGGAAGTCGAGCCTGATCGCTTTGACAAATCCTATTGACCTGCATTTTATAGGATTCAAGTCTGTTATATTGCACCATAGATGTGCGAAAATGCTGGATCAAGGTAGCATCGACTGGGACGACTTTCGCTTCGTGCTGGCCATCGTGCGGGGCGGCTCGGTTTCGGCTGCGGCAAAACAGCTCGGCGTCGACCATGCCACCGTGATCCGCCGCGTCGATCGGCTAGAAAAGCACCTCTCGGCAAAGCTGTTTGACCGGCGCAAGACCGGCTATCTCCTGACCGAGGCCGGCCAGCGCGTCGCCGACAGCGCCGAAGCGATGGAATCGACCATCGTCGCCAACCAGGAACAGGTCGGCGGCTCCGTGGCGCGGCTGACCGGAACGGTGCGGATCGGTGCGCCCGATGGCTTCGGTACCGCCTTCCTGGCGCCGCGGCTGGCGCCCTTCGCGGACCGGTATCCCGATCTCGACCTGCAACTTGTGGCAACCGCGCGGCTGTTCAGTCTCTCCAAGCGCGAGGCCGACATCGCCATCAGCCTGACCATGCCGAAGGAAGGCCGCATCGTCGGACGCAAGCTGCTCGACTACCGCCTCGGGCTCTATGCCTCCCCCGCCTATCTCGACCGCTTCCCGACGATCGTCTCGCGCGAGGTGCTGCCGCAGCACCGCTTCGTCGGCTACATCGAGGAGCTCCTGTTCACGCCGGAACTCGATTATCTGCCACAGGTGTCGCCGCGGATTTCCGCCCGCTTCCGCAGCGCCAATTTGATCGCACAGCTCAACGCCACGCTCTCGGGCTTCGGCATCGCAGTGCTGCCGCATTTCATGGCGAGCGACTATCCGCAGCTTGTCGCGGTGCTGGCGGTGCTG
>NZ_JBFUES010001203.1:0-2025 GCF_056403875.1 Bradyrhizobium sp. P2_E8 | reverse complement strand
GTATGGCTCCGCTCACCCGGGCTACGGAATTACGAACCCAGCTAGTCCTCGCTGGACGCCGCCGAGCGGTTGCGCAAGTAGGCCTGCGACAACAGGAAGAATAATGCGCGCTCGCCCTGATATTTGGCGGACGGCCGGGTGCGCTCGAACCCGTCGGCAAATATCTTGCCGGACTGGTCGCACACCTGCCATCGCCAGCCAAACCGCTTACGCCTGGTGAGGATCACTTCGAACATGCCGACGGGCTTGGTCCCTGCTCCTGCCGGTCTCGCAAGCGCACACGCCTGCTCCGGCCTCCCTCGTTAGACGGATGCTCGACATATAACGCAGCAGGATGGAAAGAGAATAAAATTGATTGTCGAAAACGCGCATCGTGCACCGACTGTGACGAAGTCGCGACGCCTGTGGAATAAGCCGATGTTTCCGGTGTTTTAAGGCCGCTCGAGCGCTTGATAGCGCTGACAGGGGTATTCAAATCCGAACACAGGACGAGACCGCCCGGTAAGCGAACACTCACCGGGCGTTGCTGCGAGATGTCAGCGGCCGACTCGCGCCTGGAGATGCGCAGGATAGCGATCGCCCTGCACCGCCACCTTGGCCAGCACTGCCGCAATGGCAGCGAGATCCGGCTCCGACAGCGTCACCGCGGCCGCGCCGACATTCTCCTCGAGCCGGTGCAGCTTGGTGGTGCCGGGGATCGGCACGATCCACGGCTTCTGCGCCAGCAACCAGGCCAGCGCGATCTGTGCCGGCGTCACTTTCTTCGCTGCTGCGATCTCGCCGAGCAGATCGACCAGCGTCTGGTTGGATTTTCGTGCGCTGGATGAGAAGCGCGGTACGATGTTGCGGAAGTCGCTCTTGTCGAACGTCGTGCTCTCGGTGATCGCGCCGGTCAGGAAGCCCTTGCCGAGCGGGCTGAAGGGAACGAAGCCGATGCCGAGCTCTTCCAGCGTCGGCAGGATCTCCTGCTCCGGCTCGCGCCACCACAGCGAATATTCGCTTTGCAATGCGGTCACGGGCTGCACCGCATGGGCGCGGCGGATGGTCTGCGCGCCCGCCTCCGACAGGCCGAAATGCAGGACCTTGCCGTCGCGGATCAGGTCCTTCACCGCGCCCGCGGTGTCTTCGACCGGCACGTCGGGATCGACGCGGTGCTGATAGAACAGGTCGATGCGGTCGGTCTTCAGCCGCTTCAAGGCGGCCTCCGCCACCGCCTTGACGTTGGCGGGCCGGCTGTCGAGCCCGTCTTCGACCTTGCCGCCCTTGAAGCCGAACTTGGTGGCGATCACGACCTTGTCGCGGAATGGTGCCAGCGCCTCGCCCAGAAGCTCCTCGTTGACGAAGGGGCCGTAGGCCTCGGCGGTGTCGAAGAAGGTGACGCCGCGCGCGAAGGCGGTCCTGATCAGCGCGATCGCCTGCGAGGTCTCCGTCGCCGGGCCATAGCCATAGCTCAGTCCCATGCAGCCGAGGCCAAGCGCCGAGACCTCCAGACCACTCTTGCCCAGTTTACGCATCTGCATCGCAGTTCTCCTTGAAATCACGTGCGGCTGCGAATTTAGGTCGCGCGCGAGCCTGCGATTAGATGATAAGACCGGCATGTACTCATGATCCGGATTCATGAATGGCGCGCAGCAACGTCAACGACCTCCTCGCCTTCCTCGCGGTCGCCCGCGAGCGCAGCTTCACCCGCGCGGCCGCGCAGCTCGGCGTATCGCAATCCGCGCTCAGCCACACCGTGCGCGCGCTGGAGGAGCGGCTTGGCCTGCGGCTGCTCACCCGCACCACCCGCAGCGTCGCACCGACGGAAGCCGGCGACCGCCTGCTGCGCAATATCGGGCCGCGCTTTGCGGAGATCGACGCGGAGCTGTCGGCGCTGACCGCGCTGCGCGAGACGCCGGCCGGCACCGTCCGCATCACCACCGGCGAACATTCGGCGCAGACCATCCTGTGGCCGGCGCTCGCCAAGCTGCTGCCGCGCTACCCTGATATCAAGGTCGAGCTCGTCGATCAAGGTCGAGCTCGTCG
>NZ_JBFUES010001202.1:0-2026 GCF_056403875.1 Bradyrhizobium sp. P2_E8 | reverse complement strand
GGTGGCGCTCGCCCGCGCCAAACTGGAGGCAGGGACAGCACTTTACGATGCGAAGCTGCTGCGATCGCATGCCTATACCTATGGCATTGATCCTGGCGTCGTGTGTCTTTCTTATGCAGCTCTCGCCTGGTGGTTTCTGGGCTTTAACGACCATGCCCTCGACAGAAGCCAGAGAGCGCTCGCTTTGGCTGACGAACTCTCGCATCCTCACAGCCGCGCTTTGGCCTTGGTCTGGGCCGCGTGGCTCCGTCAGTTCCGCCGCGAAGTGCCCAGCACAGAAGAAATGGCGCAGGCAGCCATCCGGCTCTGTAGCGAGCACGGCTATCCTCTCTGGAGGCCGATGGGCGCGATCTTGCATGGTTGGGCGCTGAGCGAGAGCGGACAGAAGCCTGACGATTGTATCGCGCAAATGCGGCAGGGGCTGGCCGATCTCCGAGCGACAGGCGCTGGACTCTGGCAGCCGTGTTTCCTCGCCCTAATTGCCGAAGCATGTAACAAAGCGAACCGCATCGAGGAGGGGCTCACGGTTCTCGACCAGGCACTCGGCATCGTCCAGGAACGGGCGGAACGCTTCTACGAGGCCGAGCTGCATCGCCTTAGGGGCGAGTTGCTACTCCGCTGCAATCCCGCAAACGTTTCGGCCTGTGAGAATTGCTTTCGAACAGCGATCGCGATCGCGCGCAGTCAGCAGGCCAGGTCCCTTGAGCTCCGCGCCGCGACTTCGCTCGCCCGGCTGTGGGCCGAGCGCGGCGAGCGACGCGATGCGCGGGATCTCCTCAGAGGAATCTGCGGCTGGTTCACCGAAGGCTTCGGTACCCCCGACCTCCAGGAGGCCCAAGCGCTGCTGAGCGAGTTGGGCGATCACGGCCTCGACGAGTAAATCGCCCTGGGCGCGGCATCGGCCCATTGACACCACAACGATGTGAACATGTCGAAGCCCCGAAGGTGCGAGTCGGGTCACTTGCGCCCGTCCCATCGATCGAAATGGCGCTAAGTTCGCCTCCAATTGTCCGGAAGCCGACGTGTAGGTATAGGAGGTTTCCCGCCTGAGAATGACCATCCTCATCAACTGAGGAGGTCATCATGACCGATGTCCCAAGCACTAGTGAGAACTTCTCCAAGCGCGTCCCGTGGAACCAGGGCAAGATGTTGGCGCGAAGCCGTCACTCCGACCTAAGCACGTCTGGTCCATCCGGACAAAGCTCCAGGTCGAAGGCCGGACTCGCGATCTAGCGTTGTTCAACATCGCTATCGACAGCAAACTTCGTGGATGCGACGTAGTCGCCCTCAAAGTCGATGACATTGCACCAAGCGGCTATGCAGCCGATAGAGCGAGCGTCCGCCAGAAGAAGACCGGCCGGCCGGTCAAATTCAAACTTACCGAGGCGACCCGCGAGGCCATCGATGACTATCTAAGGACAACCGGCAAGAAGCCAGGAGAGCGTCTGTTCACCGGCCGCAGAGGGCCGGACCGCAGCCTGACGACACGGCAGTATGCACGCCTGCTATCGGACTGGCTGGCCGGTATAGGATTGGACCCTCACCTGTTCGGAACGCATTCACTCCGTCGAACCAAGGCAACCCTGATCTATCGGCGGACAGGCAACTTGAGAGCCGTCCAACTCCTGCTCGGTCATACCAAGATAGAAAGCACCGTCCGGTATCTCGGAATTGAGGTAGATGTCGCCTTGGCTATAGCGGAACAGGTCGATGTCTGAAGTGCCCGGGCAGAGCGGATGTTGCTCTGCCCGTCCTGCCTCCGCTGCTTCGGGCCACTGGCGGACAAGGGCGGCGTCGCTCCTTCAATGGTGCAGTAAAGGTACCAGCGGCAAAATCTGACTGACCAACGCCAATACGCCGAGAATGGTGACGACGACGCGTCCAACGATTTCCATCCAGCGTGGGTATAGCAGGTCCTTAATTTTTCTTTCATCGCTCATTTCCTAAATTAAATTAGGCCAGCGCCAATTCGTAAGGGGATCACTAATAAAAAGTTCGCGTCAGAAAGGGGGCCTGCACCCCCGAT
>NZ_JBFUES010001201.1:0-2028 GCF_056403875.1 Bradyrhizobium sp. P2_E8 | reverse complement strand
GTCCGAGGCCGACGGGGCGCTCTCGGTGGCGTAGCGGCCGTCCTCGTCATAGGACACGGCGCGCGCGTTCTGGAGCGCCCGGCCCCGGCTGCGGCTCGAGGCCGACATTTCCGAGGTCGCATTGAGTGAGGCCATGTCGGCCGAGGTGGTGCCGAGATTGTAGGGGCGCCCCTCCGGCATCGGAACCTCGCCGCGGATGGTGCCGCGGTTCGACGAGGGCAGCTCCGGCACGAAGGGCCTTGCCGAGGCGACCCGGACCATCGAGGGCGACGGCGCCGGGATCCCGGTGCGTAAGGTAGCCATCAGCTGGCGGTCGTCAGAGCCTTCCAGCGGCGCCCGACCGACATATTCGACGCGGACCTTGGCGATGCCATTGCCTTTGAATTCAAGGAGTTCGGCGGCTTTGTTCGAGACGTCGATGAGCCTGTTGCCGTGATAGGGACCGCGGTCATTAACCCGGACGATCAGCGACTTGCCGTTCGAGACGTTGGTCACCCGCGCATAGGACGGCATCGGCAGGGTCGGATGCGCCGCCGTCAGCGAGGTCATGTCGAATACTTCGCCATTGGCGGTCAGGCGGCCGTGGAAGTCATCGCCGTACCAGGACGCCATGCCCTCGGCGCGGTAGTTGACGTCCTCCTCCGGCACGTAGGTCCGGCCGGCGACCACGTAGGGCTTGCCGACGCGGTAGGTGCCGCCGCCCTTGGGGACCGGGTCACCCAAAGCCACGACCCGGGGGCTTGAGGACACGCCGTATTTCGGATCGACGCGGCTGGCGAACTTGTTGGAGGACGCGCAATTGGCGAGCGCGAGGCAGGTCGCGGCCGCCGCAACACCACGCGCGGCCCGCAAAACCGAATCTGACCGTCGGATCCCCATTCGCCCCAAATACCATTCTGCCGGAGGCCTGCCCAACCCGCTTTGGCAACGGGGAGCGCTGTCCGGTCCTTTGCACCGAGGCGGCCCACCACCGCTTCGGACGTCGTGACGATATCGCAACCCGAACACGGCGGAAATGGGGAGCCTGCGGCGATCGCGCGGAGATGGTAAACGGCGCGTTCGCTTTCCCCAGTTGTTCTACGGAGCGCAGGCACCTGCTCTGTGCCACTCCTGGACATTCTGTTGCGCCAAATCCTCACTCCACCCCCATTGTCGCGCCGCTCACTGGAATTCTTTTGACTGTGCAAGGCCGCACGCGTTCTCTCGGATGCAAGGGCGGGATTTGGAATTTAACGATGATCGAGACGGTTTCGGCACTGATGGGTCTGGTAAGCGCGGGGATCTTCCTGGCCCATGCGTTTGAAGGTTACCGTACGAGGGCCTGAGGGCACTCGCGCGGACGGCAAGCATCACCTCTTTCAAGACGGCACGTTCGGACAATTTTAATCGATCCGACCGAGCATCGCAGACGAGAGCGGCAGGTGTCCCATGCGCAATCATGACCTGGTATCCGATGGCTTCCTGGCATTGACCGCAGGCGGTCTGGTGCTGTTGTGCTCGAGCCTTGTCGCGCTGGCCTTCGGCTGATCGCGACACCCTTTCCTCGCTTTCCAACCACGACCGTACTGCGCCGCAACACTGGTGTTTGTCCGGAATCGCCCTGCTCCCGTTTAGTTGATTGAATTTCCGCGTTCGGCGCCTCGACTCATTTCAAGAGGCCATCACCAACGAAGGTGACGCACATGCTTGCCGAGAAATTCTTCCTGGTCCTGGAATCGCTGATCCGCGGCGACCGGACCTATCCGGACGGAAGTCCCCGGGTCATCAGCACCTCACCGCACGTCCCGGTGAAGCTGCCCGACCGGAAATAGACCGGATCGTTTTCGCTTCCCGTCACATGCCGCTCAGCGCAGGCCAAGCAGCGAGCGACGATAGAAGCTGTCGCGGGCCTCGCCGAGGCAGACGTAGCTGCCGTCAAAACCCTGGCCGTACCGCCTCTGGCCTCTCGCGTAGTAGACGCCCTTCCTGAAATCCAGCCAGACCACCTGATCGCGCGGACAATGGCGCTGCGCTTGCGCCTCGTAGCGA
>NZ_JBFUES010001200.1:0-2029 GCF_056403875.1 Bradyrhizobium sp. P2_E8 | reverse complement strand
GCTTTCAAGTGCAAGCAATTCGAACCCGGCGTGCGCTCGATCGGCGTTCGAAACCCCAACTATTTCAAGGGAGGTCCGAATGTCGATTCATTCGAGTTCTTCGCCATTCAGGATGAAAACGCCCGCATCAATGCTCTTCTCTCCGGGGACATTCATCTCGCTGCGGCGATCAACCCGCGGTCCGTGCGCCTGTTCGATGGCGTCAATGGCTTCGCACTGTCAAAGACGACTTCGGGCAACTACACAGACCTGAACATTCGCATGGACATGGCGCCCGGCAACAACAGGGATTTCGTGGAGGGCATGAAATACCTGGTCAACCGCGAGCAGATCGTCAAGTCAGCACTGCGCGGGTTCGGCGTAGTCGGCAACGATCAACCGGTATCCCCGGCCAATTTCTACCACAACGCGGCCCTCAAGCCCAAAGCGTTCGATCCGGAAAAGGCCAAATTCCATTTCCAGAAAGCGGGCGTTCTCGGTCAACCAATCGAGGTCATCACTTCCGACGCAGCCAATTCGGCGATAGACATGGCCGTGATCGTCCAGGCCACAGCCGCCCAGATCGGCATGAAGCTCGATGTGAAGCGCGTGCCTTCCGACGGTTACTGGAGCAATTACTGGCTGAAGGCGCCGATTCACTTCGGCAACGTCAACCCGCGCCCGACGCCTGACATCCTGTTCTCCCTGCTCTACAAGTCGGATGCTCCATGGAATGAGAGCCGATACACCTCGGAGAAGTTCGACAAGATGCTGGCCGAGGCCCGTGCCTCGCTCGATCAGGCAAAGCGCCGCGAAATCTACAACGAGATGCAGATCATGGTGTCGGAAGAAGCAGGCACCATTATTCCGGCCTACATCTCCAATGTGGACGCCGTCACCGAAAAGCTGAAGGGACTGGAGCCCAACCCGCTCGGCGGCATGATGGGCTATGCGTTCGCCGAGTACGTCTGGCTTGCCACCTGATTGGGCTCCAGCGAGGTCCCTGCCCTGGTCCTGAAATCGGAACCGCGGGCGACGAAATCGCCGGGTGATGTGGGAGTGCGAACGTGAGAAGACAGATTTCGTCGCTCGTGATGAGACGGCTGCTGATCGCCTTGATCACGCTCTTGATCGTTTCCATTGCCGTATTCTCTGCCACCGCGCTGTTGCCCGGCGACACAGCCACCATCCTGCTTGGACAGTCCGCGACGCCAGAAGCCGTCGAGGGTCTGCGCAAGGCGATGCACCTCAACGATCCCGCGATCATCCGATTCCTGAAATGGATCGCCGGCATCTTCCAGGGCGATTTCGGCACGTCCTACGCCAACAACGTGCCGATCGCCAATCTGATACATGGACGCCTTGCCAACACGATGAAGCTTGCAGGATTGACGGCCGCGATCGCCGTGCCATTCGCCCTGACGCTTGGCATCACTGCCGCGATGTGGCGGGGCACGCTTTACGACCGCATCGTTACCGTCGCCACGATCGGTATCATCTCGGTACCGGAGTTCATGATCGCAACCCTGGCCGTCCTGCTCTTCGCCGTGCATCTCAGATGGCTGCCGGCGCTGTCCTTCACCAACGAGATCAAGTCGTTCTATGACCTGATGCGGACCTACGCGATGCCGGTCATGACGCTCACATTCGGCGTGTCTGCGCAGATGATCCGCATGACGCGCGCTGCCGTGGTCGAAACTTTGAACACACCATACGTGGAGATGGCGCTTCTCAAGGGGGCATCGCGTCCCCGGATGGTGCTGAGACATGCACTTCCGAATGCGCTTGGTCCCATCGTGAATGCGGTCGCACTCTCGCTATCGTACTTGCTCGGCGGCGTGATCATCGTGGAGACCATCTTCAACTATCCCGGGATCGCAAAGCTGATGGTCGATGCCGTTTCCACCCGTGATCTCCCGCTGATCCAGACCTGCGCGATGATCTTCTGCCTTGGTTACCTGGCATTGATCACGGCTGCGGACATCGTCGCCGTCCTTTCCAATCCGAGGCTCCGATGACGACATCGACTTCGTCCGGCCGGCGCGGCACT
>NZ_JBFUES010001199.1:0-2030 GCF_056403875.1 Bradyrhizobium sp. P2_E8 | reverse complement strand
CGCTTAGTGCTGGAACACGAAGCCGACGTGCCGCTCACGCGCGCCTTGCGCCAGTGCGTCCTCGCCGTTGAAGGAGACTTCGCCCGAATCCGGCCAGTCGAGACCGGCGATGATCCGCAGCAGCGTGGTCTTGCCGGAGCCCGAGGGTCCGAGCAGCGCGAGCAACTCGCCATTGTCGACCTTGAGGTCGACGCCGTCGAGGGCAGCAAAACTGCCGAACTTCTTGACGAGATTCCTGACTTCAATGGTCACTTGCGTCCTGTCCTTCGTCCAGATGACGTTCAAGAACGGTTTTTGCGATCAGCGTTATCAGCGCCAGCATCGCCAGCAGCGAGGCGATCGCGAAGGCGGCGACGAACTGGTACTCGTTGTAGAGAATCTCGACCAGCAGCGGCATGGTGTTGGTCTCGCCGCGAATGTGGCCCGACACGACCGACACCGCACCGAACTCGCCCATCGCGCGCGCGTTGCAGAGCAGAACGCCGTAGAGCACGCCCCATTTGATGTTCGGCAGCGTGACGCGGAAGAAGGTCTGCAGGCCGGAAGCGCCGAGCGAGATCGCGGCTTCCTCTTCCTGCGTGCCCTGCTCCTGCATCAGGGGGATCAGCGCGCGTGCCACGAAGGGGAAGGTCACGAAGGTGGTGGCGAGCGCGATGCCGGGCACCGCGAACAGGATCTGGATGTCGTGATCCCGAAGCCAGCCGCCGAAATAGCCCTGCGCGCCGAACAGCAGCACGAAGACGAGGCCCGAGATCACCGGGCTGACCGMGAACGGCAGGTCGATCAGCGTGATCAGGAAGGTCTTGCCGCTGAAATCGAACTTGGCGATGGCCCAGGCGGCGACGAGGCCGAACACGAGATTGAGGCCGACCGAGATCGCCGCGACCAGGAGCGTCAGCCTGATCGCGGCCAGCGCCTCCGGCTCGGCGAGCGCGGCGAGATAGGCGAGGATGCCCTTCGAGAATGCCTGCGCGAACACGACGACCAGCGGCAGCACGACGAAGACCGAGAGGAACAGCACCGCCAGCGTGATGATGACGATGCGCACCGCCCTCGGCTCGGTGCGAAGGTTGTCACGCGCCGCCGCCGCGTGCGCGCGCGCCTTCGCATCGGGCGAGGAGAGCGAAACGGAATCTGCGATCTGCATCGTCATCGCATCCTCCTCAACGCGCCGGGATCCGGCTCTGCGCCCAGCGCTGGAGCCGGTTGACGGCGAAGATGACGACGAAGGAGACGACGAGCATGACCACCGCGATGGCGGTCGCATCGGCGTAGCGGAATTCGGAGAGCCGGATCACGATCAGCAGCGGCGCAATCTCGGAGACGTTCGGCAGATTGCCGGCGATGAAGATCACCGAGCCGTATTCACCAACGGCGCGCGCGAAGGCGAGCGCGAGGCCGGTGAGCAGCGCCGGTCCGAGCGAGGGCAGGATCACGCGGCTGATGGTCTGCCAGCGGCTCGCGCCCAGGCTGCCCGCGGCCTCCTCGATCTCGGGGTCGAGATCCTGGAGCACCGGCTGCACAGTGCGCACCACGAAGGGAATGCCGATGAAGATCATGGCGACGAAGATGCCGACCGGCGTGAACGCCACCTTGATGCCGAGCGCCGCGAGCGGCGCGCCCAGCCAGCCCTTCTCGGCGAACAGCGCCGTCAGCGCAACGCCGGCAACCGCCGTCGGCAGCGCGAAGGGCACGTCGACGATGGCGTCGAAGATGCGCCGGCCGGGAAACCGGTAGCGCACCAGCGCCCAGACGATGATGCTGCCCATCACCAGATTGACGCAGGCCGCCGCGAAGGCGAGGCCGAACGAGACCCGCAGCGCGTTCAGGGTACGGCGGCTGGAGAGGATGTTCCAGAACTGCTCGGGGCTCAGCTCGAGCGATTTCAGGAACAGGCCGGCAAGCGGAATGAGGATGATGATCGACAGCCAGGAAAGCGTCAGTCCCATGGTGAGACCGAAGCCCGGCAATGTCCGTCGTCGTGCTACAACTGCGCTCACCAGGCCCCCTGCTAAAGCCTCCTAAAACGG
>NZ_JBFUES010001198.1:0-2030 GCF_056403875.1 Bradyrhizobium sp. P2_E8 | reverse complement strand
GTCCGAAGGACGGCGTCGCTCCCGCTCGCCTATGCCCGGGCATCCACGTTCTTTGTGCCGCGGGGAACGGCGTGGATGGCCGGGACAAGCCCGGCCATGACGCTGTGGCAGCTTAAGTGAGCCTAACGCTCCGCTCATATGCGATTGACTCTCCGCAAGCGGGGAGAGGCGAAGCTAACCCCGGATCACCTGCTCGATGATCCGCGCCTCCCGCAGCAAAATCTCGGCGACCTCCTGCTCCCGCCTCGGACCGAGCCTCGTCCGAACCGCGGAGACCGTGATCGCCGCGGCGGGCTGCCCGTCCGGCGTCTTGATCCAGGTCGAGATCGATTTGGTGCCCTGCACGAGGCCGATCTCTCTCATATTGTAACCCCGTCGTCTTGCATCGGTAATCTGGCTCATCACCGTCGCGACGTCGGTCTGGTAGGCCTCGAACCGTTTCTCGTTGGCTGCGACGATTTTTCGCGCGTCCTGTGCCGGCATCGCGGCGAGGATGGCGACGCCGGCGCTAGAGACGCCGAGCGGCCGGCGCGCGCCGACCTCGATCGACAGCACCTGGATCGGATAGACGCCGATCCTGCGATCGACGCACAGCGTGTCGTTGCCGGTCCGCACCGTCAGGAATAGCGTGTCGCCGATCTCGGCGGAGGCGCGCCGCAGCGACGGATTCGCCGCGACCAGCAGCCGCGACGGCCGCGCCCGTGCCAGCGCCAATTCCGGCACCTGATTGCCGATCGCGTAGCGGCCGGTTCGATCGTGCCGCTCGACGATGCCTTCCTCGATCAGCACGTGGACGATGCGATGCACGGTCGGACGGGTGAGGCCGGTCGCCCGCACGACCTCGGCCAGCGGCACACCGTCTTCGCGCCCTGCGGCAAGAATGCGCAGCACAGCGAGCGCGCGCCGGATCGCCTGCGCGCCCTGTCGCGGTTCCAGCGCGCCGCGGGTGGCTTTCCGAGAAGGTCTGTTGTCCATAATATGGACAAGAACGCCACAATTCACTCGACAGGTAAAGCGCGCATCTGGAGATTGCGCGGCGATCGAGCGCCGTGCGCAACGTCAAGGCGTTCGAAGTGAATTGCAAGCGCCGCCGGGAGGTTAACATGAGATTAATCGCGATTGCCATAGCTGCCGCAGCCGCAATGCTGGCGGGGCCCGCGGCGGCCCAGCAATGGCCGGCGCGCAGCGTCAAGCTGATCGTGCCCTATCCGGCTGGAGGCAATGTCGACAGCGCCGCGCGCATCATCGCCGACAAGCTCCAGGAAAAGCTCGGCCAGCCCTTCATCATCGAGAACAAGGCCGGCGCCGGCGGCATGATCGCGGGCGAGGCTTTCGCGAAATCGGCGCCCGACGGCTACACGTTGTTCGTCGGCGCCAACGGCCCCGTGCTGTTCGCGACCGAGATCAACAAGCGGGATGCCTATAGCTGGAAGAAGGATTTTCTCCCGATCTCGACCATCTCGATGACGCCGCTGGTGCTCGAGGTGCATCCCTCCGTGCAGGCCAACAATTTCAAGGAATTCATCGACCTCGCCAAGCGCGAGCCTGGCAAGCTGACGATGGCTTCGCCCGGCCCCGGCACCACCAACCATCTGCTCAGCGAGCTGATGCAGTCCAGCCTCGAGCTGCAATGGGTCACCGCGCACTACCGCGGCAATGCGCCGGCCATCAACGATCTGCTCGGCGGGCAGGTGCAGTTCGCGTTCGACCAGCTCACGGTCAGCCTCCAGCACATCAAGGCCGGCCTGTTCCGCGCGCTCGCGGTCACCAGCCCGCACCGGCTGAAGTCGCTGCCTGACGTCCCGACCTTTGCCGAGCTCGGCTACAAGGATTTCGACGGCCAGACATTTACGGGCCTGTTCGCGCCCGCGGGCACGCCGGCGCCTGTTGTCGACAAGTTGCACGAGACGCTGGTTGCGATCCTGAAAGACCCCGGCGTGATCGACAAGTTCGAGAAGCTCGGCGGGGAATCGACCCCGATGACGCCGGACGAGTTCAGGGCCTATCTCGAGCGCGAGGACGCCAAGTGG
>NZ_JBFUES010001197.1:0-2032 GCF_056403875.1 Bradyrhizobium sp. P2_E8 | reverse complement strand
CCGCAAAGAGCGCCCGGTCGAGCGCGACGGTCTCGTCGAGCACGTCGCCGTCGGTTTCCAGCGCGGCATCCGTGGGGATCAAATAGTTCGTGCCGTCGAGCTCGATGCCGTGCCCGGCATAGTAAATGACGGCAACTTGGGCATCGCGGGTCCTGCCCGCGAACTCGCGCAGCGACCGGCGCATGTCGGCGGCGTTGAGGTCGAGCCTGACATCGACATCGTCGAAGCCGGCCTTCTTGAACATGCCGCCGACCAGGGTGGCATCGTTGACCGGGTTGCTGAGCCGGGGGACGCTCTTGTAGGCGGAATTGCCGATCACMAGCGCCACGCGCTTCTCGGCATGGGCCGGACCGCAGGCAAGCAAGACGGCGAATATTAATAAAGCAAAAGGACCAAAACGACTCACAGCAGTCCCCCCGGAATGCAGTCTGAAAGATTAGACAGAGCATGACGAAAAGCAAATGCTTGCTCTGTGACATTGGTCACAAGAGGACCCAGCTCGGCTCAAGCGAGTTGAGTTAGGGCTCATCTCTTCTGCTTGCGCCCAGCCGGATAGCATGCGTGAAACGATGCTGGAATGTGTCGAGAGCGCCGGCAAGGCGAGCGCTTCTGGGAGGACGAAGACTCGTCGGCTCCGGGTCACAAGCGGCGGTTGTGGAGAGCACCTCTTGGGGCGGCATTTCGATGCGGATCCAGGCTAGGGTCTACCTCTCGGGCGGATCGTCGGCTGGTTGACGCAATTGATGCCGCCGAAACGAATGAGAATCCGCTCCTCATTGCCCCCCGCCTGGTGAGGGTGCTTTGCCGGGTACGCCTGACGGCGAGTTGGCCGTGATTGGCACCCACATACTATTCTGCGCATGACTGCTGCTTATCCTTCACGGCCTGCCCATCATCATCGCTTGGCTCAGGATGCTTTTGTGGCTAATCTCGCTCGCCTGATCACCGCCCCGGCAAGCCAATCAGCCTTCAATCCGGCTTGTAGCGCGGAGTCATGAGCCTAGCTGGAAAGCTCTCATTCTAATCGGCCCAAGAAGGCGCGAGAGACCTGCAGTCAAGGGAGATGGCACAACCCAGTTGGTTCGCTATTAGAAACTGGTCTCACGCAATCCACACACGGCACCCAAACAGTAGCAGTCAGATTCGGGGGTCTTCATGGAGCATTACTTTCTTAAGCTTTCATATTCGACGACGGGCTGGAAAGATATCGTCCAAAAGGCACCCACCTTCGATCAGAGGTTGGGGCCGGTCCGCGATCTCATAGCCAAGCTTGGCGGGTCGTTCGCTTCGTTTCATTTCTATGAAAGGGATCCCTATCGCAACAAGAAGCTGCAGCACGTCGTACTGGAAAAGTTTGGAATATTCGGGCGTGACGATCTCATCGCCGTTCTCGCTTTCCAGGACAAGAACTCTGCGCAGGCCTTCAAGATAGCGCTGTCGACGCAGCCTGGAATCAAGAGCATCGAACTCGTTTCGATCATGCCCTTTGAGGACGTCATCGCAGACTCAGTGGGTAAAGCGAAGGCCGCGATCTCCGGAAGCAAGTACGCCGGTCCGGGATGAGAGCAGACATTGTCTGCAGATTAGACTGAACTCCAAGGAGGCCAGCCAAAGGGGCGGCGGAATGTCCAATACCCCATCGCCAGAGCCTTGCCCCTGCCCACGATGCGCGAACCCCGCTCGAGCGGGGGCGCGCTTTTGCGATGCCTGCGGTGCTCCATTGCATCCGGGAGAGACCTCTCATTCAGACCGAGAGGGAGAACTCAAGCATGTTACGGTGCTGTTTGCAGACATCGTCAATTCAACGAACCTTGTCGCAGGCCTATCCCCCGATGACGCAGAAGCGATTCTCAACCCGACCGTGACGGTGATGTTGGATGCCGTACAGGCATTCGGAGGGATCGTGAACCAATTGCGCGGCGATGGCGTGCTGGCCCTGTTTGGTGCACCGCAAAGTCAGGAGGATTACGCGTTGCGCGCCTGTTGCGCGGCATTGCGTATGCACGAGGTAGCTCTTTCATCGGAGCAGCGC
>NZ_JBFUES010001196.1:0-2035 GCF_056403875.1 Bradyrhizobium sp. P2_E8 | reverse complement strand
CGCCGGACTCGGTTTGGATCAAGATTGATTCATCGGCATCGAAACGCTCCTCGGTGCGTCCCATCCGCGCCTGCAGCGAGGTCATGCAGACGAAGAAAAGCACGACGATGTTCACGACCGACCAGAAGGCGACCATCGGTAGAGCCGCCGGATGATCGATGATCCGCCATTCCGGGATCGTGTTCAGGACCACACCGACGACCGTCAACGCCATCAGAACCGCCGACGGCCAGAATATCTCCGCGGCGTAGCTTGCGCGTCGCGCAGCAGCTCCCTTGGGCGTCACCTTGAACGCATGCCCCGTCGGCTTGACGAGAGTCTCGAGCACCGTCGGCAGGATCTTGWAGCTCTGGATAGTCGCCGACACCTGAGCGGCGAGCGGAAAGTGCTCGTGCGGCGCGAACCAGGAGATACCGCCGTTAAGCGCCAGGATCGCGGGGAACAAGTAATAGAAGACCGACTCGGGAGTGACGTCGACGACAGGCGCGAGGCCAGTCCACATGAACACGATCGGAACCACCACGACCGCGAGCGCCCGCAGGCCCATAGAGAGCCAATGCGCAGGAAAGAAGAGGAGCCGATGCATCAAGCCCAGTCCGGGTCCGAGCGGGCCGGCGGCGAGATACAGCGTCTGGATCGCGCCACGCGCCCAGCGTTGCCGCTGCACGAAAAAGGCGTCAAGGCTTTCCGGCGCCAGTCCAATCGCCAGCGGCTCGCGAAGATAGCGAGTGACGTATCCCTTGCGCAGCAGGACCAGCGTCAGCAGGATGTCTTCCGTGATGGACTGGGTCGGCAAGGCATCGCCCACCGCGCGGAGTGCTGCGCGACGCGTGACGGAGTTGGAACCACAACAAAAGGCACCATCCCAGCCGTCGCGCGCGGGCATGATGGCATCGAAGAAGAACCGTTGTTCGTCCGGCAGCCCCCTGTGCAAGCCGAGATTCGCCTGCATCGGGTCCTCATTGTAGAAGGTGTGCGGGATCTGAACGATTCCGATCCTTGGATCAGCGAAGAAGCCCGTCGTGCGCATCAGGAAATTGCGCTGCGGCACGAAGTCCGCATCAAAGATCGCGAAGAACTCGCCGCTCGTCTTCGTCAGTGCATGATTGATATTGCCGGCCTTGGCATTCAAGTTGTCGGCGCGCGTGAGATAGCCGGCGCCCTTTTGCGTGCAGAGTTCCCTGAGCCAAGGCCTGCGACCATCATCCAAGACCCATACCTGGAAGTTTGGATAGTCCAGACACAACGCGCCCGTAATCGTCTTTTCCAGCACCTCGATTGGCTCGTCATAGGTCGGAATAAAGACGTCGACCGCGGGCAGCTCGTCATCCGGCAGGCTGCGCAGCCGACGCTCGTGCTGATCTGCTTCGCTGCGGCGATCGGTCCTGCGAAGGAAAGTCAGATAGAGAATGAACTGATCTGTGAAGGTCAGAAGCTCGACGAACAGACAGAACCAGATCCAGCCGACCTGATACCAGGTCCCGCTTGCCGGCAGCACGGTGGTGAAAATGCGCCATTCGAGATAGCGGGCGACCACAAGCCAAACCACGACAAAGACCGCGACACGGGCCCAGAGGCGCGCGACTGGAAAGGTCGGCGCCAACAGGTACATCGCCGCAAAGATGCCCAGCATCGGCGCGAACAGCTGAGAGAGAGGCAGAGTCATGGCCTGCATGGAACATCTCGCTTACAGGGACGACTGGTCGAGCTCCAGGCGAGCGGTCAGCCATTTCAGCTTCGAGCTGACCAACCGTAGCAGGCCGTCGGCTCTGCGCTCGAAGCGCACCTCAGCCAACCGCCCGATATCGCAGGAGCCGTTGCGGTCGGCCAACGTCTCATTGGACGGAAGCGATATCTCAACGGTAATGTTGCCCGGATCAGGCCGCGGCACCCGAGCCGCAAGCAGCCGATCATCGCCGTACGCTGCCGATCCGCGGACTTGCCGGATCTGGCCGGTCTTCCATTCGCGGCTCCCAATCAGGCGGACGGTAGCCGCATCGCCGGCCTTGATCTTCTCGAAATCGCGCTCGGGGAG
>NZ_JBFUES010001195.1:0-2036 GCF_056403875.1 Bradyrhizobium sp. P2_E8 | reverse complement strand
GGATCGGCCCCCGCTCTCGGTGCATCACAAGGGCAAGCCGGACTCCGGCTTCGACGTGCTGCTGGCGCGGGCGATCGCGGAGCGGATGGGACGACCGCTGAAGATCCAATGGTTCGAGAGCAAGCTGGATGAGGATTCCAGCCCGCAGCTCGAGGCCAATGCGCTGCTCTCCGACGCACGCTGCTCGCTGGTCGGCGGCTACGCGCTGACGACGGATTCCCTCGTCAAACCAGGCATGAAGACGGCGCGCCTGCCGGATTTCGCTGGCGCCACGCGCGAGGACCGGCGGCGCCGCGTCGCACTCGGCGTGCTCGCGCCGAGCCAGCCTTACGTCTATTCGCCGATGACGGTGGTGCTCGGGCCGAAGGCGAAGGGGCGCAAGATCGCCGACATCGGCGATCTTGCCGGACTCCGCCTCGCCATCGAGAGCGGATCGCTGGGCGATGCGATCCTGATGACCTTCGACAAGGGGCGCCTGATCGACAACATCACGCATCTTGTCCCCGGCCGCGACGATCTCCTCGGCGCGCTGGCACGTGGCGACTACGACGCGACACTGATCGACCTCGGCCGCTTCGATGCCCATCGCACCGCGCATCCGGATGCGCCGATCACCGCGTCCGGCTACTATTACCCGATCGGCGCCAATCGCGGCTATGTCGGGCTCGCCGGCGATCCCGCATTGATCGACACCGTCAACAAGGCGCTGACCGAGCTCGCCGCTGAAGGCAAGATCGCCGAATTCGGCAAGCAGGCCGGCCTCACCTATTTGCCGCCGCGCGAGCCCGCGATCCTCGGCGATGTCTGGATGAAGATCATTCAGCGGTGACGCCTGTTCAGCGAGAGCGGTCGCGCCTCGTTCTCTGCCGTCATGCCCCGCGAAGGCAGGGCATCCAGTACGCCGCGGCCCATCGGTCCGAACACAACCGTCTCGGAGTACTGGATCGCCCGGTCAAGCCGGGCGATGACAGCGAGAATGTGGCGAGACTGTCGTCCCACGCCAAAGCACTGATTTCGTTTCCGTGTTATGTGTCGTGTTTCATTTCGACGCGCTGGTGTCATCGTGAACTCCCCGACCATCCCGTCCGCGACCGGTCTGTGCGCCGCCCTTTCCCGCGAAATCAAGACCGGCGAGCTGCTGCGCGCGTTGATCGTCGTTGGTCCGATGGTGGCCGCCTATTTCATCGCGCGCGAGACGGCGCTGCTGAACCTGGGGCTGGTCGCGGTCTCGTTGCTCATTCCCGCGCTGAGGCTRCACCTGCCGCCAAAAGTGATCGCGTGGCACTATCTCGCGATCCTCGTCACCTTTGCCGCGCTTTTCCTTGCAGCGCCCGTCAAACCGCTATTCGTGGTGCTGACGGCGCTTGCCGGCTTCCTTGCAGTGGCGGTGACGCGCTATGGTGAACATTTCCGCACGCTCGGCAATTGGGTGTTCATCCCCGCCGTCTATCTCGCCTGCGAGGTGCGGGAGGGCGTCAGCGCCTCGGAAGCCCTCCGCCATGCCGGCGTGATCATCGTCTCCTCTCCGATCGCACTGGCGCTCGTCTGCGCGATCCAGGTTTACGACCAGCGGCGACGTGACGCTGGCGCGGCGACCTCGTTCGGACCGCCCGCGGCCGAATGGTTTCTGCCCGCGGCGGCGACCGCCATGGCGGTGTTCGCCGCGGCGGCGCTGGTCGAGATCCTCGACCTTGCGCAGGGGCAATGGGTGATGTGGTCGGCTGCAAGCGTCGTGGTCGGCGATCTCTCGGCGTCCACCGGCAAGCTGAAGCAGCGGGCGATCGGCGCGCYCGTCGGCGTGCCACTCGGCTTCCTCGCCGGRATCGTGCTGCCGCAAAGTCGGATCGGCTATGCACTCGCGGTGCTCGCAGCCACCCTCACGCTGATCTCCTTCTCCCGCTACATCGTCGGCTTCGGCCTGCGCTGCTTCTTCATTGCGCTCGCCGCGTCCTTTGCCGGCGGCGCCAGCGGCATTGCGGAGGAGCGCATCGTCAACGTGCTGATCGGCGGCACGCTCGGCCTCGTTGCGGTGGCCC
>NZ_JBFUES010001194.1:0-2036 GCF_056403875.1 Bradyrhizobium sp. P2_E8 | reverse complement strand
AGAATACCGTCCGCGGACTGCTGAAGACCTTCGGCATGATCCTCAAGATCGGAAGTCAACGGCGTTACATTGGGATCATTCGCGCTGCGATCCAAGACAATCCGGTACTGCTGACGATCGTCGAACCAATGCTGATTGCGCTGAAAACCTTGCAAGACCAAATCACTGTTTTCGATCGTGCGCTGTGCCGTCGCGCATCCGCCGATCCGATCGCCAAACGCCTCATGAGCGCCCCTGGCGTCGGCGTGATCGTTGCGCTCTCGTACATAAGCACGGTCGAAGATCCACACCGGTTTAGACGTTCGCGGACTGTTGCCGCATATCTTGGGCTGACACCGCGCAGGTTCCAGTCGGGAGAAACCGATAGAGCTGGAGGTATCTCGCGTGCTGGTGACCCAGCTATGCGAACCTTGCTTTATGAGGCTGCTTGCGTTGTGTTGCGCCGCTGCTCCCGACCTTCCCCACTCCAGCAATGGGGACGCGCATTGATCGAACGATTGGGAAGCAAACGGGCAATGGTCGCGGTGGCAAGGAAACTGGCGGYCATATTGCATCACATGTGGCGTGACGGGACGGCGTTCCAGTGGAGTCCCCACACCGCGATCACCTAATCGGTACAACCAACATGGAGATCCGCTGTCTGCGATAGCGGTAAGAGGTCCCTGCCGGGACGAGCGCTGGCGACCGCGCCATTCCTCCTGCGGCTGCAGAGATGCAGACCGCGCTCGGGACATAGCGGCGCCGACCTCCTGACGCATAAATGCAGCTGTAAAACCAATCAGACTGCGAAGAGAACCGTGGACTCGGCAGCGACTGACGGTATGGCCAGCGGTGTTGTGGCATAGGGTCGAAACTGGCTGAACAGTGTGTTCGCTTGGCACAGCAAGCTCAAGCCTGGCGCTTTGCGCCCCCGCCTCCGGCGGCTTCGGGCTTGACCTCGCCGTTCCAAGCGAACCTTCGCTCGCCATCGCTTCGACGGACAAGACCAGCACTCTTGTGTGTGCTGAGAAATGGAAAGAAAGGACTTGCATGATGGGCCGCGATTAGAGAACGGAGGAATGGTCCTGCACTTGATCGAACAGAGGAATGGCAGAACGGAAACGTAGAAAACGCACGATCACTCCTCCCACGTCCACACCGGGAGGGCACGGCCGATCACGCCCGACGCCGGAAGAAATCCAAAATATCGGCCGTCAAGGGAGTCGTCCGACTGCCAATTCATGAGAAAGAGCTCGCCCTCCCCGACGACTCGGCAGCCCTGCCATTTCGGCAGCGGCCGGCCGCGTCCGTCACGATCCCGGGCCTCGCCGACCGCAATTTCATTCACGGAAATAGTGAGACCGCTTCTGCAGACCGCCTGCCCCGGCAGCGCCAAGACCCGCTTGAGCATGGGGACGCCGACTGGCAGATAGCCGTTCAGGTCTAGGAAGGTCGCAAGTGGTTCCGGCGGCTGAATGGCGACCAGCTCAGTGACCTGGAAGCGTTTTGCCGGTCGCAACCGATAGAGACCAATTGGTACGCTCGCTGATGCATTCCAAATGTAGAGTGGAAGCGGCTCCAGGACGGTTGTCGCGACAAGCGCAGCAGCGGCTCCAAATGTTGCAGTCAGCGTCTTCAGGCGGCCCCTCATCGCATCACCCTCTGACGATGGCGCCAGGCTTGGTGGCGTGCCTTCGTGTAAGGGCGCGGATTTTCGTTCACGGACAGACGGTTATGAACGTGATGCCAATGATCAGGAGCGACGTCGGCGGGATCGATGCCGAGCGCTTCGACGGCGTCGACCATCTGCAGCACCCGTTCGACCTTCGGCAAACCGGAGAGCCGGAGCAAAATCTCTCCGCCCGGCTTCACATACGGTACGGTCGAGCAGCGCTGTCCTGGTGCGACCGCGCGCAAGATGTCAATCCGCGAAATGATCGTGCCAAAGTCGTTGGAGGTCCAACGGACGAAGGCAAAGATGCTGCCTGGCGCGAATGACAGGACGCGCCGGTGACGATCGATCTTCTTCTCCTCAGCGATGCGCCCGAACCGAATGC
>NZ_JBFUES010001193.1:0-2044 GCF_056403875.1 Bradyrhizobium sp. P2_E8 | reverse complement strand
CCGTGGCGCCGGCCGCTGGCAATATTCCGGAAAGCCGTTCTCGTATTGCGGCCACAATCCGTGCACCACGAAAGCATAGGGCCGGCCGCTGCACTGGATCTGGGAGCGGCCGCCGCGCTCGGCCGCCTCCTCGCAGAAGGAGGGCGACCACGACAGCGACAGCACATAGAATTCGAACTCGCCGGGCGCGTTCTGTCGCCTGTCCTGGGCTTGCGCGGCGCCCGTCAGCGAGACCAGCCCGGCGGCAAGGGGCAGGGCAAGGACGAGCGAGATCATCAGGCGGGAGAACGAGTGCAATCTGGAATGAAACATGGCAACGCCCCTCAACTAGACTGTGCAGTCGAGCCTAGCAGGCGAGAAGAACATTTCAAGAACAAAATTCGGGCGGCCCCCGTCAGGCCGCTGGGCTAGCTCCGAATCAGGGCTCGTCGAATTACTGCCTGGCGGCGCGGCAGGCCGGATTGTAGGCCCAGTTGCGGTCGAGCCCGACCACGCACCATTCGACACCATTGCCGTAACCGGCGAAGCCGCCATCCTCGATGATCGAGAAATGCACTTTGCGCACCTTGCCGTCGTTGAGCATGGCCTCGCCGGTGCAATAGCGGCGCGGAATGTTGTCGGACTGCCAGGGCCGGAACGCGGTCTCGCGCACGGCGGAGAAGCCGGTGATCTTCAACGAAGAGTTCCAGAAGGAGCTTTCCTTCTCCCAGAACTGGGTGGCGATCGTCGGCAGCGCCTTGTCGCAATCGGCGACGCCGCCGTCATAGCGCGGTCCGCTCAGCCAGAAGTTCAGCTCCAGCGGATTGGCCGCCCTGGCCTCACCGAGCGACAGCGCCCCGAACATGAGGCCGAGCACGGCGGCAAAGCGGAGCGATTTCAGGGAGGTCGAGGCGCGCATGGGCAATCCAGACAGAATGATCTGCGAAGGTCGGACGGTGCCGCGAAGGGCGGGTGAGGTCAAGTGCAGCGCGGCAACACTTGGCCAGGAGTTGATCTAAACGTCGCATCCGACAGGGCTTCAGTTCTTTTCACTTCCGTTCCGGCACCGTAAACTGGCGCCAACCAATTGGAGTAACGGGAATGCGAATCATTGCGGCCGCGGGCCTTCTTGCCCTGGGTATGATGGCGAGCCAGCCGGCGCGCGCCGATCTCCTTCCAGTGCCTCCGTTCAAGGGCAACGACACCGGCGGCATCATCGCCTATTCGATGGCCACCCAGGTCGATGCGCGGCAGGTCGCGGTCGATCACTGCGCGCGCTACGGCAAGGTCGTCAAATTCCTCGGCGTGCAGGCCTATGAGGGCGGCTACATCTCGTTCTCCTGCCGCTGGGTGCCCTATGGCGCCGCCAACCAGCCGATCCGCACGCTGTACTGAGGCGTTTTCGTAACGCAGCGATCTCTCAGCCGGGAGCATCCCACATGACGCGCAAACTTGCTTTGCTCGGCTCGGCCGCTTGCTTCGTATTGTCGGCCGGCAGCGCCTCTGCCGACGATCTGCCGGTGCGCAAGGCCGGCCTGTGGGAATTGAAGATGGTCAGGAGCGGCTCTGCGATGCCGGAAATGACCATGCAGCACTGCACCGACGAGACCGTCGACAAGGAGATGAACAACAACGTCTCCCCGATGGCCAAGCAGATCTGCGCCAAGCAGGACATCAAGAAGACCGCGACCGGTTATGTCAGCKATTCCGAGTGCAGCGTCGCCGGCATCAGCACCACCTCGCATGCCGAGATCACCGGCGACTTCAACTCGGCCTATACGGTGAAGACCTCGTCACACGCGCAAGGCGGCGCCGCCGGCACGGCTGGGCGCGACACCACTATGACGCTCGAAGCGAAATGGCTGGGCGCCTGCAAGCCCGATCAGAAGCCCGGCGACATCGTCATGCCCGGCGGCTTCAAGATGAACGTGCGTGACATGGATAAGTTGAAGGCGTTGCTGCCGAAGTAGGTTGTCTTCCCCTCTCCCCTTGCGGGAGAGGGTGGCTCGCCGCGTAGCGGCGAGACGGGTGAGGGGTATCTCACCGCGTGTGACGCTCTTACTTC
>NZ_JBFUES010001192.1:0-2047 GCF_056403875.1 Bradyrhizobium sp. P2_E8 | reverse complement strand
CAGCGGCGGTGGATTTCCGGGCGTCGTCCTGGCCTGCGCCATGGCGGAGACACCGGGCGCGCGTGTCCATCTCGTCGAGCGAATCGCCAAGAAGGCGGCGTTCCTGCGCGAAGCGATTCGCATCACCTCATCTCCGGGAGTCGTACATCTCGCTGAGATCGGGGATAATGTGGATAGAATCACCGGCCCCGTCGATTGCGTCACCGCGCGTGCGCTGGCTCCGCTACATCAACTCATCGGCTTTGCGGAGCCGCTGATGCGCCAGGGCGCAAAGGCGCTATTTCCGAAGGGTCAAGATGTAGAGGCTGAATTGACCGAGGCCGCTAAATATTGGAATATTCAGCCGCAGCTCCACCAAAGCCGCACGGGTGACGGCTGGATCGTGGAGCTCGATGCCGCCGAACGGCGCAGCTGAGACGTTCAGGGGCGAATGGGGAATTGCGATGAGCGTGATTGACGAGCCGCAGCAAGAGCAGACCGCCCAGGAACAGGCTGTGGTCCCGCAGGGCCATCCGCGCATCCTCGCGCTGGCGAATCAAAAGGGCGGTGTGGGAAAAACAACCACAGCGATCAACCTCGGCACGGCACTCGCTGCGATTGGCGAGCGCGTTCTGATCGTCGATCTCGATCCGCAGGGCAACGCCTCGACCGGCCTCGGCATCGATCGCCGCAACCGCTCCTGTTCGACCTACGACGTGCTGATCGGCGAATCGAGCTTGCGCGAAGCCGTGGTCTCGACCGCGGTGCCGCGGCTGCACATCGCGCCCTCGACCATGGACCTCTCCGGCCTCGAGCTCGAGCTCGGCACCACGCCCGGCCGCGCTTTCAAGCTGCGCGATGCGATCGGCGCGCTCAACAACAACGTCTCGCCGGATGCCGACTACACCTATGTGCTGATCGACTGCCCGCCCTCGCTCAACCTCCTGACGGTGAACGCGATGGCGGCGTCCGACGCGATCCTGGTGCCGCTCCAGTGCGAGTTCTTCGCGCTCGAAGGTCTGTCGCAATTGCTCCAGACGGTGGAGCAGGTGCGCTCGACGCTCAATCCGAACCTGTCGATCCACGGCATCGTCCTGACCATGTTCGACTCGCGCAACAACCTCTCGAACCAGGTCGTCGCCGACGTCCGCCAGTTCATGGGCGAGAAGGTCTACAAGACCATGATCCCGCGCAACGTGCGCATCTCGGAAGCGCCGTCCTACGGCAAGCCGGTGCTGGTCTACGATCTCAAATGCGTCGGCAGCGAAGCCTATCTGCGACTCGCCACCGAAGTGATCCAGCGCGAGCGCGAGCTGCGCACGACGCATTGATTCAACATCGGCCCGTAGGGTGGGTTAGCCGAAGGCGCAACCCACCAATTCTGCCGCCTCGAACAAACCAAGGGTGGGTTACGCTTCGCTAACCCACCCTACGATTCGAAATTCAGTTCTGGAGTGCTGCACCGTGAATCCAAGGGAGCTGGCGATGGCCGACGAAGCGCGTTCGCGACTGGGCCGGGGTCTTGCAAGTCTGATCGGTGACGTCGGCGGCGAGGCTCAGCACGTCGATCGTCCGCGCGCGCAGCGCAAGGTGCCGATCGAATTCATCAAGCCCAATCCGCGCAACCCGCGCCGCGCATTTTCGGAAACGGAGCTCAAGGAGCTCAGCGATTCGATCAGGCAGCACGGCGTGATCCAGCCGATCGTGGTGCGTCCGGTGAAGGGTGCGCAGGATCGCTTTGAGATCATCGCCGGCGAACGGCGCTGGCGCGCGTCGCAAATGGCCGGCCTGCACGAAGTGCCGATCGTGCCGGTCGACATCAGCGACAGCGACGCGCTGGAGTTCGCGATCGTCGAGAACGTGCAGCGCGAAGACCTCAACCCGATGGAAGAGGCGCTGGGCTATCACGCGCTCGCCAACGAGTTCAAACGCAGCCAGGACGACATCGCAAAGGTCGTCGGCAAGAGCCGCAGCCACATCGCCAACATGATGCGGCTGACGAAACTGCCGGCCGAAGTGCAGGCCTTGATCACGAGCGGCGAGCTGACCGCCGGCCACGCCCGGGCGC
>NZ_JBFUES010001191.1:0-2048 GCF_056403875.1 Bradyrhizobium sp. P2_E8 | reverse complement strand
CTCCTGGCTCGGCACGAACAAGGGCAAACTCTGGGACGAGTTCTTGACGCGCTGGAAGGCGCATCTTGGCCGCGACAACAGCGCGCCGATCGAAACCTTTATGTTGCACTTCTCGGACTATTACGACCGCGGCGACAAGCCCGGTTCAAAGTAAGCTATCGGCGACCATGCGGTCGCCGACATTTTCTAAGTGGATGTAGGAATGTCTTGGTACAGCAAGGTTTTCTGGTCGGAAGGTCTGTTTCTGCGGCCGCATCATCTGCAGCAGAACGACCGCTACATCGAACACTTGCTGGAAAAGCGCGTTCGCTACACGACACCATACCCCTGGGGCTTTGCCCAGCTGGAGATCGATAAGGATCTTACCGAACAAAGCAAGTTCGCTGTGCGCAATGCGTCCGGCGTCATGCCGGACGGTACGCCGTTCGATATCCCTGCGGACAGCCCAATTCCCGAAGCGATCGATGTGCCGGAGACGGCCGCTGGCCAGATCGTCTGGCTGATGATGCCTGTCGCGGCACCAAACACCCGCGAGGTCGACGAGGACCGCACCGACAGCGCCAGTCGTTATGTTCGTACTTCGGAAACCTTCATTGACTCGACCTCGGCGCTACGCATCGAGGAAGAGATCGACATCGCTTATCCGCGCTTGTCGTTCGAACTGCGCAAGACCAGCAAGCCCGGATACATGGGCCTCGGCATCGCGCGCATTCTGGAAGTGCGCGACAAGAACATCCTGTTCGACGACAAGTTCGTGCCGCCGATGCTGGTCTGCGCCGCGCATCCGATCATCGATGGTTGGCTCAACCGCATCATCGGCTGGGTTGAGACCAAACTCGACGAGCTGGCGCGTTACGCGGTCGATCCGTCATCCGGCGGTGGGTTGCAGAGCGTCGACTATCTGGTCCTGCAAGTGCTGAACCGTACCATTCCCGTGCTGACTCATTTCCAACGCTCCGGCAGCGTGCACCCCGAGCGCCTGTACGAGGAATTGCTGAGGTTCGCGGGTGAACTTGCGACTTTTTCCACGGCGGAACGGCGCGCGCGCAACTATCCGGCGTACGATCACGACGATCTCGAGAACGTCTTCACACCATTGGTGAGCGACATCCAGGACTTCTTGAGCGCGCGGCTGGGCCGGCGGGCGATCCGTCTGGAGATCATCGAGCGCGCGCAGAATGCGTTCGTATCGCCGATCCGCGATCGAGCGCTATTCCGAAATGCGACCCTGGTGCTGGAGGTTGCCGCACGGCGGCCGCTCGTGGAGATCCAGAACGATTTCCCGCACCTATTCAAGGTTGGGCCGAACACCAAGATGAACGAGATCGTGCACGCAAACTTGCCGGGCCTGACCTTGGTGCATTTGCCGACGCCGCCGCCGCATATCCGGGCCATTACGGATCACGTCTATTTCTATCTCGACCGCAAGTCGCCGCTGTGGCCCGAGTTCAGCACGGCGGCCTYGATCGGAATGCACTTCTCCGGCGACTGGCCAGAGCTTGAGCTGTACCTTTGGGCTATCCTGGAAGACAGGCCATGAGCGACAGGGACAAGCCGGTCAATCCTTTCGGTCGGGGCGAACGGACGATCATCCGTCCCAACCCCGGCGGGAAGTTGCCGCCGGCGCCGACCTCTCAGCCTCCGCCGGGCGAGGGGCCTGCAGCACGTCCGGCCTATTCGCCGTCACCCGTACCTTCTCCCGGCGCGCCAGCGCCACCATCATCCTTTTCGCCCGTTCCACAGGGCTCGAACTACGCCTCCGCGCCGGCCAGCCATCCAACCGAGGAATGGATCTCGACACCCGCGCAAGGCCAGGTGCCGCAACCCATGCTGCCGGCAGGGCCGCCGTTGCGCGTCGACGATCTCGTCGCGCCAAATGCCAATCCAGTGATGCGTGCTGCGGGCCCATTGCTGCAACTGCTCGGTCGGTTGCGGGTGGCGCTCATGCGCGCGTCGTTCGCGAGCCTGATGGAGCAGGTCGCAGACGCTATCAAATTCTTTGAGAAGGACATCCGTTCAGCGGGCATTTCCGAGCACCAGGCCAACAC
>NZ_JBFUES010001190.1:0-2048 GCF_056403875.1 Bradyrhizobium sp. P2_E8 | reverse complement strand
CTGCGCTCGCAATGACGGCGTTGAAGCGATTGTGCGCAAATGTGTCCCATCGTCGTCCTGGCGAACGCCAGGACCCATTACCCCAGGGAGTGGTTTGGCGAAGGCTCGTCTTGTACTGCAATCGGTCTCCACGGACGGACCTCGCGCTATGGGTCCTGGTGTTCGCCAGGACGACACCAATGACGTGGCTTCGTTTCGCTTTTCCCAATAGCCGGGAGCAAGCTCGCGTCCAATGGTAGGTCAGTTCCCCTGACCATCTTTTGGCGTTGCAGTTGCGCCTGTTTCTCGTCTAGAAACAACCGCATTGGGCCTCCTGGCAACCAACCGTCAACGGTTTTGACCGAGGATTTGAGGGCTCAAAAGGGTCTGGCAATGCTGATTCGCGGCCAAATCGATGGGATTTCGGGGGAGGTGGCTCTGGCCGCCGCCACGATCCCGGCCGCGCTGCTGCCCACCCTCCTTCTTGGCGGGCTTCTTCTTACTTGCCCCTGAGGGCCGGCTGGGCGCCACGCGCCTGGGCGCTCAGGGGTTGGTCGAGATCACCGGACACCTCAAGCGCCCAGCATTGAACGGCGCAAAAGCTCAAAAGGAAATTTGCAATGGCCCCCGTGAACAAGTCCGATAAGGACCGCGTCATCATTTTCGACACCACGCTGCGCGACGGCGAGCAGTGCCCCGGCGCCACCATGACCTTCGAGGAAAAGCTCGAGGTCGCCGAGCTCTTGGATGATATGGGCGTCGACGTCATCGAAGCCGGCTTCCCGATCACCTCCGAAGGCGACTTCCAGGCGGTCAGCGAGATCGCCCGCCGCTCCAAGAACGCCGTCATCGCCGGCCTGTCGCGTGCCAATCCAAAGGACATCGACCGCTGCGCCGAAGCGGTGAAATTCGCCAGGCGCGGCCGCGTCCACACCGTGATCGCGACTTCGCCGCTGCACATGCGTGTCAAGCTGAACATGACGCCCGAGCAGGTGATGGAGCTCTCGATTGCCAATGTCACCCGCGCCCGCAACCAGATCGACGACGTCGAATGGTCGGCCGAAGATGCCACCCGCAGCGAGATGGATTTCCTCTGCCGCATCGTCGAGGCCGTGATCAAGGCCGGTGCCACTACGGTGAACATCCCGGACACCGTCGGCTACACCACGCCGGACGAATACACCCGCTTCATGAAGACGCTGATCGAGCGGGTACCGAATTCCGACAAGGCGGTGTTTTCGGTTCACTGCCACAACGACCTCGGCATGGCGGTGGCGAACTCACTGGCCGGCATCGCCGGCGGTGCGCGCCAGATCGAATGCACCGTCAACGGCATCGGCGAGCGGGCCGGCAACGCTTCGCTCGAGGAAGTCGTGATGGCCATCAACGTCCGCAACGACGTGTTTCCGTGGTGGAACAAGATCGACACCACGCAGCTCACCCGCGCCTCGAAGGTGGTGTCGGCGGCGACCTCGTTCCCGGTGCAGTACAACAAGGCCATCGTCGGCCGCAACGCCTTCGCGCATGAGAGCGGCATCCACCAGGACGGCGTGCTGAAGGACGCCTCCACCTACGAGATCATGCGGCCCGAGATGGTCGGCCTGAAGCAGTCCTCGCTGGTGCTCGGCAAGCATTCCGGCCGCCATGCCTTCGTGCACAAGCTGGAGGAGATGGGCTACAAGCTCGGCCCCAACCAGCTGGAAGATGCGTTCACGCGGATGAAGGCGCTCGCCGACCGCAAGAAGGACATCTACGACGAGGACATCGAGGCGCTGGTCGACGAGGAGATGGCGGCCTCCCACGACCGCATCAAGCTGACCTCGCTGACCGTGATCGCCGGCACCCATGGCCCGCAGCGCGCGACCATGAAGCTCGACGTCGACGGCCAGATCAAGATCGAGGAGGCCGAGGGCAACGGTCCGGTGGACGCGGTGTTCAACTGCATCAAGCGCCTGGTGCCGCACGAGGCCAAGCTCGAGCTGTACCAGGTCCATGCCGTCACCGAAGGCACCGATGCTCAAGCCGAAGTCTCGGTGCGGCTGTCGCATGACGGTCGCTCGATGACGGCG
>NZ_JBFUES010001189.1:0-2051 GCF_056403875.1 Bradyrhizobium sp. P2_E8 | reverse complement strand
GCGCTGCGCCTGAACCGGTCGCCCCTGCGGCCGAAGAGACGACGTCCAAACGGCGCTTCCCGAGATTCTTCTCGCCCGAGAAGACGGTGAAACGCGAGTTCTTCGGCGGCGGGGACCGGCCCGGCCTCTCCTCGGTGATGGTCGACGCCTTCAACATCATGCAGGACCGTATCACCCGCGCCCGCCTCGCCGGCGATCCTCCGGACCTGCTGATTACGCCGCGGGTCGGCCAGTTCGGCTGGTTCGACTTCCATCGCRCCGACGACCTCATCGCGCTCGGCACCCGCGCCGCCGAGCGTGCGCTGGACTCGATCCAGGAGGCGATCCATGCGCTGGCGCCGCCGCCCGAGGGCGCGGCGCCCAAGGCCGGCGAGTGACGCCGGTCAGGCCGTCTTGATGTAGTCGCGCAGGGCTTCCTGCTCGGACTCGTATTCCTGGACGCGGCGCTTGACGATGTCGCCGATCGAGATCAGGCCGACCACCTTGCCGTTGTCGACCACGGGCAGATGGCGGAACTTGCCTGTCGTCATCGTCTCCATGAGCTCGGCGACCGTATCGGTCTCCTTGCAGGTGACGACCTTGCGGGTCATGACCTGGGACACCGGCTCGTCCAGCGCGCCGGCGCCGCGCTCGCCGATCACGCGCACGATGTCGCGCTCGGACAGGATGCCTTCCAGCCGGCTCTGGTCCATCACCAGCACCGCGCCGATCTTCTTCTCGCCGAGCAGTTTGACCGCGGCAGCCAGCTTGGCATCGGGCTCGACGCTCATGATCTGGTGGCCCTTGGTATTGAGAATTGAACGTACCGTCATTGTCGCCTCCCTGAATCGGAGCCGTCCGCCTTTCGGCAGTCCGGACTTGTTCTTCGAGTCTTCAACTAACAGTTTAGGCGCCGGTTTCACGCTTCAGGCGCTTTGCGAAGCATCGCCGCTAGCGGCCTGTCGCTTCGGAACATTCTTCGCGCGAATGATGGATGAATTCGGGCCGCGCCGCAAGCGCCGCTTCAAATTCGGTCTGAAACGTCCCGTGATGACGCATCCGCAGCATCGTTTCGCACGCGCGGCACCGGATCGAACAGCGCGAACAGCAACAGGCCGGCGAAGAAGCCGCCGATATGCGCCTGCCAGGCGACGCTCGTGGTTTCGGCATCGATGCCGATCGCGCCGACGCCGAAGATGATGTTGACGCCGAACCACACCGCGAGGAAGCCGACCACCCGCCCGTCGCGCAGCGCGCGCGACAGCGGCAGCGCGGGAACCCTTGCAGCGGTATCGGCGTCCGAACGGCTGAACGACAGGAAGCTGCCGCGGACGAAGGCAAAGCGGATCGCCGCCGCCATCGCGCCCGACACCGAGGCCGAAGCGCCGATCATCGGCGCCACCGCATGCTCATGGGTAACGAGATGGGCGAGCGCCCCGGCCGCCGCCGTCACCGCGAGAAAGAGGAAGAACCTGATCGCGCCAAAACGCCGCGCCAGCGCGCTGCCGAACGGCAGCAGCCACAGCACGTTGAAGCCGAGATGGGTCAGATTGGCGTGCAGCAGCGAATAGGTGACGAAGCTCCAGACCTTGGCGCCGGCGCCGCCGGGGATCTGCAGATTGAGCAGTGAGGAATCGTAGCGCTTCGGGATGAAGCCGAAGACGTCGATGGTCCAGTTCTCCAGGTCCGGCGGCAGCAGCACCCGCAGATGGATCAGTGCCAGCAGGACGATATAGGCGGTCAGCGCGAACGGCAGCGTCAGGATCGGCTCGCGCGGAGCCGCCTCGACGACGGCCGGCACCTCCTGCTGAGGATCGTGCGGCGGAGAATCTTGCGGGGAATCCAAGGCAGCTCGCTTTCAGGCGCGATCGGAGCGGTAAGCTTGGAGATAGTCGCCTTTGCCGGCCTTGCGCAAGTGCACAAAAGGAAAAGGTGAATGAGGGGCTCGCCCCAAGCCGAGCGAGGCGCTGGGTCCCAGCTCAGCAGTGCATCGCCAAGGCGCTGCGCTGCGTCCGGGATACGGAGACCTTGTCGGGACCAATCTCGTGTCCCGGACAAGGCGCGGCACGAAG
>NZ_JBFUES010001188.1:0-2052 GCF_056403875.1 Bradyrhizobium sp. P2_E8 | reverse complement strand
GACGGCTTCAGCGCACGGCGAAGGTTGGTGAAGGACGCGATGGGATCGGCGAAGAACATCACGCCGAACCGCGATGCGAGCAGATCAAAGCTCGCCGGCTCGAACGGATGGACCGTCGCATCCGCCAGCACGAACTCGAGCGGCAGGCCATTCGGCGCCAGCGCACGTGCCTGCGACAGCATCGGATCGGAGACGTCGAGCCCGAGCGCAAACCCGTTCGGCGCCACCTCCTTTGCAAACGCGACCGTCGTAGCACCCGAGCCGCAGCCGACGTCGATGACGCGCTCGCCCGGCTTCGGCTTGGCCCGTGCGATCAGGACATCGGCGATCGGCCCGAGTAGCCGCTCCTGCGCCGCATGGCGGTCGGCCCAGCGCTGCCCGCTCGGTCCGTTCCAATAGGCGATCTGGTCGGCGTTCTGCGCGTCACCGCTGGGCTGTTGCATCGGAACCTCATCGCACGCACTCGCGCGCCGTTTGCGTTTCGTAATATTCCATATTCCGCAAGCCGGGGCCCGTCCCGATCGCGGGGCCTCAAGCGATGCGCTTGACGAGCCGCGCCGGATTTCCGCCCATCACGACATTCGGCTCGACATCGGCACTGATCAGGCTGCCAGCCATGACCTGAACATTGTCGCCGATGGTCCTGTTCGGAACGACGCCGCTCTTGATGCCAAAGAAGCAATTGACGCCTACTCTGACCCCGCCGCCGAACGTCACGCCGGCCGTCACCTGGGACAGCGCACCGAGAACACAATCGTGGTCGACGCTGGAAAGGGTGTTGACGATCGTGTCGCGCCCGATCAGGGCTCTGGAGCCGATGACAGCACCAGCCCCAATCACGGCGCCGCTCTCGATTTCGGCATCCCTCGCGACAAAGGCCGTCGGAGCGATGCACGGCGGCATATTCACCTTGGCTGCCCGCAAGCGCGATGCACAGAGATCGCGCRCCGCGTTGGCTCCTATTCCGAGGTAGGCATCCCCGAGCGGGAGCTCACGGAAATAGTCGTCCTCGGACATCATGCTTCCCGGCAACGCCGCCTGGCCCTCCAGGCTCTGAACGACAAAGACGGGCGCAACATCGAGGAACGAGGCGATCACGCGCGCATGGCCACCTGCACCGAAGATATATGCCTTAGCCATGGGATTTCTTCGTCATCATGTAGGCCATCACGACACCATCGCTCTTGCGCGACAGGGAGATCTCGGTAGCGAGCAAGGCTTCCGACTGTTCCCATTTGTGAATACGGAACACGATACGGTCCTTAATGTCCGCATTGGCAAAGTAGTAGATGTCGCGCGAAACGGTGCTCTGCTCGGAGAACTCGGGGGAATATCGYAGCGCGCAGATGTCGCTGATAATAGGATAGGACGCGAAGTAAAGCAGCCCGACACCATTGACGTCGTGAAAAGGGATGATGTCGTATTCTGTCTCGAACAGTGACGCTGCCAGCGTCCTTGCCCTCAGATCACGGTATTCCGACACGAAGCCCGGCAGCGGAATTTCAGGAATCGGACAATTTGGCGGAATCGTCGGCTGTCCCTTCAAGAGCGAGGTGTTGTTCGCTTCGCCACGCCGGGAAAAATTCGACATGAGGCGCGCTTCTCCCGGAGCAAGGTCGTGGCGCAACGCGATATCCGAGATGAAAGTGCCGGCTCCGAACCGGGAAATCGTCCCCGTGAGATCGAGGCGGGTGTCCTCGCCAATCGCGCTGAGCTGCTTGCGCAACGAATAGCCAATTCGCGTGAACGTGGCGTATAGGCGATTGCCCGCGCCGTCCTTCAAAGCCGAGCTCGGGCTGTCGAGGCCCGAGGTGATCATGGCCCAGTGCATGTCGCCGAGCTCCTTCAGAAGCCAGGACTCCGACAGCCCGCCCATGGCCATCTGCGGCATGTTCACGAGCAAGCTGCGTCGCTCCATGGCCGCCGCCGTGGAGACGCTTGCAGGCTCCTGCACCGACGAAAGGGCCAGGATGCCGTTCAAGGTCTCGACGCGTCCCCACGCCGCGTCAGTGACGGGTCGTCCGAGCGCGGCCTCGATCCGCCCTCGCAGAA
>NZ_JBFUES010001187.1:0-2052 GCF_056403875.1 Bradyrhizobium sp. P2_E8 | reverse complement strand
GTGCCGGCTTGGTGACGCTGGCGAGCCCGCGCGATGCGCTCGCGATCAATGCGGCGGCGCTGATTGCGGTGATGGTTCGCCCCGTCGACACCGCGATCGAGTTTGGCGAGTTGCTCGGCGACAAGCGCTACAACACCTGCATCATTGGTCCCGGCGCGGGCGTCGGCGATCGCACCTGCGATTTCGTCCACACGGCGCTTACCGCGCAACGACACCTGGTGCTGGACGCCGATGCACTGACGAGCTTTGCCGCGAATCCCGAGCGCCTGTTTGAATCGATCAAGTCCTCGCAGGACAGTGCGGTGGTGCTGACGCCGCACGAGGGTGAATTCCCGCGCCTGTTCTCCGATCTCAGCAACAAACATCCCGGCCGCTCCAAGCTCGAGCGTGTCCGCGCCGCCGCCGAACGTTCCGGCGCCGTGGTGCTGCTGAAGGGGCCGGATACCACCATCGCCGCGCCCGACGGCCGCGCCACCGTCGCCGCCAATGCGCCGCCCTGGCTGGCCACAGCGGGCGCCGGCGACGTGCTCTCCGGCGTCATCGCAGGGCTTTTGGCGCAGGGGGTGCCGGCCTTCGAAGCCGCCAGCATCGGCGTGTGGATGCATGGCGAGGCGGCAAGCGAGGCGGGGCCGGGGCTGATCGCGGAAGATCTCACCGAGACGCTGCCGGCCGTGCACCGGCGGATCTATAATGCGCTCGGGATCGAGTACTAGTGCTGAGGCAGCTCGCGCTCACCGATATGGGGGCGGCCGCGCAGGTCCATCGGATCGCGTTTGACCAGGCGATGCCGCGGCTCGTCGGGCTGCACACGCCGGAGGAGGATCGCTGGTTCTATCGCGAGCATGTTTTCAAAACGTGCCGCGTGTGGGGCCGCTTCGACCAGGACGCGCTCAGCGGGCTCATTGCCTTCCGCGATGGCTGGGTCGAGCAGCTCTATGTCCTTCCCGCTGCCCAGGGCCGCGGTGTCGGCACCGAGCTCCTCGATGTGGCCAAGCGTGCCTGCGAACGGCTGGAGCTCTGGACCTTCCAGTGCAATGAACGCGCGCGACGTTTCTACGAGGCCCGTGGATTCGCGTTGGTCGAGCAGACGGACGGGGCGCGGAACGAGGAGAAGGAGCCGGACGCCCGCTACGTCTGGGCGCGCGCATAGCTCACTCCACCGCGTACCAGCGCACCAGCCGCGGCGCGGCCCAGTCGGTCACAACGGATTCGATCAGCCAGCGTCCGGGTGAGGTCGCCGCGAACGCGATACGCTGGGTCTGGCCGGGCTCGACCGCGAGCGTGTCGAGCCAGTAGGGCTTCCAGCCATCGTCGAGGCGGTCGAGCAGCCGGAAGGGGTGGCCGTGCAGATGGAACACGGCGGTGAGGGCTGCGGGGTTCTTGAGGGTCAGCACGACGGTGCGGCCGGTCTTGGCGCGGAAGGCTGGCGCCGAGGCGGTCGAGAAATTCGCAGGCCGTGCCCAGCCGGTGTCGGGGGCACCGAGCGCGACATCGAACCGCAGGGCGCCTCTGAGGTCGAGCTGGTCGGGCAGGGCATTCGCAGGGAGCGGCTGTGGCGGCGACAGCGGCGCACCCCGCTCCATCGTGCCGGAGATCGTGAGGTTTCCGATCGGGCGGCCTTCCTTGCCGTCATGCAGCAGAAACTTCGCCGATATGGCTGCATCCACGAAGGCGTCGGCACGCGCGCCGGGAGCCAGCACCAGGGCGCCGTTGCGCGCCGGGAACGGCTCGGCCGGCTGTCCGTCCATGGCCATCACGCGGACGTCGTGACTTTCCAATTTGATCGCCAGAACAGTGCGTTGGGAGCCATTGATAAAGCGCAATCGCAGCCGCTCATTGGCCGCGGCTGAGAGCTCACATGAAGTCTGCCCGTTGATCGTATAGAGCGGGGTCGTGTCCTTCGGGTCGCGGCCCGGGGGCAGCGCTGTCCCGTCCGGCCGCAGGCGCCATTCCTCGATCAGCAGAACCTCGTCACGATCGACGGCGATGCGGCTCGTCTCCTCCGCGATGATCGGAAGCGGGCGCGCCGGTTGCTTCAGGCCGTCCTCGAAG
>NZ_JBFUES010001186.1:0-2059 GCF_056403875.1 Bradyrhizobium sp. P2_E8 | reverse complement strand
CAACTCGTCTTCGAGCGAAGCGATCGTCCGAGATACCGACGAAGGGTCCGTGTTCCGATCACGCGCAACAACGGCAAAGCTGCCTCGCCTCGCAACGTCGCCGAAAATGCGTAGTGTTTCGATGTCCATTCATTCCTAAAATGCACGAATATCGTGCCAAATCAAGCCTTTCCGGCATCATGGGCTGGTAATATCACGCCGACACCTGAACTCAGTCGGAAGGTGTCGTTATGCAAATTCGAAATTCTGTTGCGCTGGTGACCGGTGCAAATCGTGGCATTGGACGCGAACTCGTAGCGGCCTTGCTGAAGGCTGGAGCAGCGAAGGTCTACGCGGGAGCTCGCCGTCTCGACAGCCTTGACGCAACGAAAGCGCTCGATCCGGGCCGAGTAGTACCTCTGTTGATCGATGTCACTGACCGCAACCTCGTGGCCGCGCTGCCGGCGAAAGCGTCCGACATCACGCTCCTAGTGAACAATGCGGGCGTACTGGATTTCGGCCCCATTCTCGAAGCGCCGTTTGACGCAATCGATCGGAATTTCGAGACCAACTTTTACGGAAAGCTGAACATGGCCCGCGCTCTTGTGCCGGTCATCGAGAAGAATGGCGGTGGCGCCGTGGTCAATATACTTACGCTCGTCGCGCTCGCGAGCATGCCGGGCCTGTCCGTCTACAACGCGTCGAAGGCAGCAGCCTGGTCGATGACCTTGTCGTTGCGGGCGAGCCTCGCAGGCCGGAACGTTGCTGTTCATAGCGTTTTCCCGGGCGCCGTCGATACTGAGATGCTGGCCGGCGTCGAAATGCCGAAGACCCCCCCGGCAGATGTCGCCGCGGCAATCGTCGCGGGCGTCGGAGCAGGCGCAGAGGACATCTTTCCGGATCAGATGTCCGCAGGACTCTATGATGCCTGGAAACAGGATCACAAGGCCGTCGAACGGCAATTCGCGACCATGTAGGGATCTTGCAAACGCATTTAAACACACCACGCGCAGCCCTTAAGCAGACCACTAAGGACTGCGCCACCCTCGAAATCCTGAATAATCATGAAGAGAGACCGTTATGTCGCGAGTTACTGTTTTGGGATTGGGCGCGATGGGCTCACGTATGGCGATCTCGCTCTTGAAAGCGGGCCACGAGGTCACGGTTTGGAATCGTAACGCAGCGAAATGTACCGAACTGGTATCTGCAGGCGCTCGTTCGGAGCCGTCGCCTCGCGAAGCCGTTGCAAAGGCGGATGTCGCGATATCGATGGTCAGGGATGATGAAGCATCCCAAGTCGTCTGGCTGAAGGATGGGACCGGCGCTCTGGCGGGGCTACCTAAGACCGCCGTCGCGATCGAAAGCTCGACTTTGAGTGTGAATTGGGCGCAGCAGCTCGGATTGGCCTGCAAGCAGGCAGAAATCGAATTTCTCGATGCGCCGGTGGCAGGCTCAAGGCCACAGGCCGACGCCGGCCAACTCATTTATCTGGTAGGTGGCGACGCGGAAGCGCTCTTGACCGCAGAACCGGTACTAAAAGCGATGGGTGCCGCCATGCATCACGCAGGGCCTGTAGGCAGCGGGACTGCAGTAAAGCTTGCGATCAATGCTTTGTTTGGAGTGCAGCTCGCGACCCTCGCGGAGTTGATTGGCATCCTGCAACGCTCCGATGTCGATGTTCGTAGAGCCCTCGATATCATTACCTCAACACCCGTGTGCAGCCCTGCGACAAAGGTTGCCGCAGGCGCAATGCTGGCGGAGAATTTCGACCCGATGTTTCCGATTGAGCTCGTTGAGAAGGATTTTAAATACACCATCAATCTAGCACTTTCGAATGGTGCATCAGCGCCGATGGCTGATGCAGCCTTGTGCGTTTTTAGTAGAGCAGTGTCGCAAGGACTTGGTTCCCGCAATATCACCGGAATAGTCCAGAGCTATCGCTCTTGAGGCCTTAACCCGCATTTTCCGTAGTTGAATGAAGCGTATATTCCAGAATTTCATTGATCAACTCTTGATTGCCAAGAACGCTGAAGCTCTTGGCGCCGCGATGTCCGACGCTGCTGCGGCCTTACATTTATCC
>NZ_JBFUES010001185.1:0-2064 GCF_056403875.1 Bradyrhizobium sp. P2_E8 | reverse complement strand
GTCTTGAGCCGCCCGCGAAACGTGCTGACCGCCACCGATCCGCACGCAGCCCGCATCCTGCGGGACCTCCTGGTTGCCGCGAACGACGGCGACAGCGCGATCGGGGTTAGCGGAATCGCGGTGCCACTGCTGGAGCAGTCGGACCATGGCTGGTTTGCCCACGTGCTGCCGCTCACCTCGGGCGCCCGCCGTCGGGAAGGCAGGGTTCATTCGGCCGTGGCCGCTATCTTCGTTCGCAAGGTCTCGGCCTACGCACCGCCGCCGCTCGAAACGGTCGCCAGGCGCTACAAGCTCTCACCCGGCGAGGTTCGCGTTCTTCAGGCCATGATGAGTGTCACGGGCGTGTCGAAGACCGCCGCGGCGCTCGGGATCGCCGAAACCACGGTCAAAACCCACCTGCAACATCTGTTCGCCAAGACGGGCGTGCACCGCCAGGCCGACCTGGTGAAGCTGGTTGCGGCGCATGCGGATCCGTTTCGCTCCTGAATCGTTCCGCCTCGGCATCTGATGTGTCATCACGCGACGGCGCCGTCGGATGGCGGCGCGTGGTCGGCAAGCTCGAACGTCTTGATCGAGCCTGAAATCACCCGATCTGTTTCTCGCCGTGCCGCTCCGACAGCGTGAAGATCTCGACGCCGGTCGCGGTCACGCCGACGGAGTGCTCGAACTGCGCCGACAGCGAGCGGTCGCGGGTCACTGCGGTCCAGCCGTCGGAGAGGATCTTCACATGCGGCTTGCCGAGATTGATCATCGGCTCGATGGTGAAGAACATGCCGGGCTTGAGCTGAACGCCTTCGCCGGGCCGGCCGATATGGATGATGTTCGGCTCGTCGTGGAACATGCGGCCGAGACCATGGCCGCAGAAATCGCGCACCACGCTCATGCCTTGCGGCTCGACGAAACTCTGGATGGCGTGGCCAATGTCGCCGGTGGTGGCGCCGGGCTTCACCGCCGCGATGCCGCGCATCATGGCTTCATACGTCACCTCGATCAGCCGCTCGGCCTTGCGCGCGATCGGGCCGACCGCATACATCCGGCTGGAATCGCCGTACCAGCCGTCGACGATGAAGGTGACGTCGATGTTGACGATGTCGCCCTCTTTCAGCGGACGGTCGCCGGGCATGCCGTGGCAGACCACGTGGTTGAGCGAGGTGCAGGTCGAGTAGCGGTAGCCCCGATACATCAGCGTCGCCGGATAGGCGCCATGGCTGAAGGCGAAGTCGCGGACGAACTGGTCGATGCGCTCGGTCGGCACGCCCGGCCCGACGATGTCGGTGAGCTCGTCGAGGCACTTGGCCACCAGCGCGCCCGCCTTGCGCATGCCGGCAAAGGCGCTCGGCCCATGCAGCTTGATCTGTCCGGTCTTGCGCAGGGAGGTATCGGTGGCTTCGACGTAGCTCATGCGGGGCTGGTCTCGATGTCGGCGGAAGGGCTTGATTTCAGGGCCATAATCTAATGATCACGGGCCTTCATGCAAGTCGGGCGTGGCTCTTGCGCCCGAAACAGGGCCTAATTCGGGACTTCTACGGTGGTTTCCACCGGCAGGGCGCCGCCGCGGACGCGGATTTCGCGGACGGGATAGGGAACCCGGATGCCCTCGCGCTTGAAAGCCTCCCACAGCGCCAGCATCACGTCGCTTTTGACATTGTCCATGCCGTCGGGGTCGGCCAGCCAGAGGGTCAGCGAGAACTTCATCCCGGCCTCCGCGAATTCGGTCAGGATGCAGTTCGGTGGCTTGGCTTTCTGCGCGCGGGGATGGGCTATGGCCGTCTCGATGGCGAGCTTGCAGACCAGCTTGGGGTCGGCGTCGTAATTGGTGCCGAACGCGATCTTCACCAGCGTGTTCTTGTCGGTATAGGTCCAGTTGACGACCTTCTGCGTCACCAGATCCTCGTTGGGCACCAGGAACTCGCGGCCGTCGCCGGCGGCGACGGAAATATAACGCGTCTTCATCGCGCTGATGCGCCCGGTGTTGTCGCCGATGGTGACGAGATCGCCGGGCTTCACCGACTTGTCGGCGAGCAGGATGATCCCCGAGATGAAATTGGCCACGATCTTCTGCAG
>NZ_JBFUES010001184.1:0-2067 GCF_056403875.1 Bradyrhizobium sp. P2_E8 | reverse complement strand
GATCAGGACCTCGCGCTTGCCGAACCCCTTGGCCGCGATCGCGGCGGCGATTCCGTCGCGCGCCACCGCCTTGGCGTCGGGGGCGACGGAATCCTCGAGATCGAGGATCAGTCCGTCGGCGGCCAGATTCCGCGCCTTTTCCAGCGCGCGGGGGTTGGAGCCGGGCATGAACAGATGGCTGCGGCGCGGGCGGGTCATGCGAATGGTCCTTCCGGTTTCCTCGTAGCTCTTCTGACCTGAGCCGATAGCACCTGGCATGCCTATTCGAAAGGCTTGTTCGCCCCTGCGGTCTATGATTAGGCATAGGCCATGATCACATTCCCAGAGCATTTGCTGGAAGGCTACAGGGCCTTCGCCACCCAGCGGCTGCCGACCGAGCAGACCCGCTATCGCGAGCTGTCGGTGAAGGGGCAGTCGCCGGAAGTGATGGTGATCGGCTGCTGCGACAGCCGCGTCTCGCCCGAGGTGATCTTCGACGTCGGCCCGGGCGAATTGTTCGTCGTCCGCAACATCGCAAATCTGGTGCCGGTGTATCAGCCCGACGGCAACGCGCATGGCGTCTCGGCGGCGCTGGAATATGCGGTGAAGGTGCTGAAGGTGAAGCACATCGTGGTGCTCGGGCACGCGCAATGCGGCGGCATCCGCGCCTTCGTCGACAAGATCGAGCCGCTCACCCCCGGTGACTTCATCGGCAAATGGATGCAGATGTTCATCAAGCCGGGCGAGGTGGTCGAGCAGCGCGACCGCGAGACCATGGCGCAGTTCGTCGAGCGCATCGAGAAGGCCGCGGTGTTCCGCAGCCTGGAAAACCTGATGACCTTCCCGTTCGTGCAGAAGGCGGTCGATGCCGGCCAGATGCAGACCCACGGCGCCTATTTCGGCGTCGCGGAGGGATCGCTGTTCGTGCTGGACAAGGTCGCAAAGGAATTCAAGAACGCGCGAAGCGTGGCGTAGGTGTTGTAGGGTGGGTTAGCCGCAGGCGTAACCCACCACTTTTGTCACCGCGGAAAGTAAAGAGGTGGGTTGCGCTTCGCTAACCCACCCTACAAAGCAACGCAGCTTCTTAAGCCGCTTTCTTCTTGGCGCTGATCAGCTTGCGGTTGATCAGCACTTCCGCGATCTGGATCGCGTTGAGGGCTGCGCCCTTGCGAAGGTTGTCGGACACGCACCACAGCACGAGGCCGTTCTCCACCGTGGCGTCCTCGCGGATGCGGCTGATATAGGTGGCGTCCTCGCCGGCCGCTTCATAGGGCGTGGCGTAGCCGCCGGGCTCATGCTTGTCGATGACGAGGCAACCGGGCGCCGTGCGCAGGATGTTGCGCGCTTCATCGGCGCTGATCGGATTCTCGAACTCGATGTTGACGGCCTCGGAGTGGCCGACGAAGACAGGCACGCGCACGCAGGTCGCGGAGAGCTTGATCTTGGGATCAAGAATCTTCTTGGTCTCCATCATCATCTTCCACTCTTCCTTGGTGTAGCCGTCCTCCATGAAGACGTCGATCTGAGGGATGATGTTGAAGGCGATGCGCGCGGGAAACTTCTTATTGACGATCTCGCTGTTGGTGTAGACGGCCTTGGTCTGCGAGAACAATTCGTCCATCGCGTCCTTGCCGGCGCCCGACACCGAYTGRTAGGTCGMGACSACGACGCGCTTGATGGTSGCSWTGTCGTGCAGCGGCTTCAGCGCSACSACSAGCTGCGCCGTCGARCARTTCGGATTGGCGATGATGTTCTTCGCCTTGAAGCCCGCGGTCGCATCCGCGTTCACCTCGGGCACGATCAGCGGCACGTCCGGGTCCATGCGCCAGGCCGAGGAGTTGTCGATCACGACCGTGCCGGCGGCGCCGATCTTCGGCGACCATTCCTTCGACACCGAGCCGCCCGCCGACATCAGGCAGATGTCGACGTCGGAGAAGTCGTAATGCTCGAGCGCTTTGACCTTGAGGGTGCGGTCGCCATAGGAGACCTCGACGCCGACGCTGCGGCGTGACGCGAGGGCCACGACCTCGTCCGCGGGGAATTTGCGCTCATCGAGGATGTTGAGCATTTCCCGTCCGACATTGCCGG
>NZ_JBFUES010001183.1:0-2068 GCF_056403875.1 Bradyrhizobium sp. P2_E8 | reverse complement strand
TCAGTGAGCACCACAAGCTGCGCCCGGCGATGATGCGGGTTGACCTCGAACACAACGAGACCATCGCGCTCGAGGTCGTTGACGATGCGCTGCACGTTCTGGCGATTGGCGCCGAGATTGCGGGCGAGCCAGGCGACCGGCTCCGGGCGCTCGGCATCGGCGATCGCCCCCAGGATCTGCCAGCGCGCACTGGTGAGGCCGAGCGACGTCACCAGCCGATCGCCGGCGGTCAGAAGCAGGCTGTTGGCGCGGAACAGGTCGAGGATGAGGCCGGTCAGGGCTTCGCCCGCCGGGGTCCGCTTGGTCTTGCTCATCTGGCACTACTACTCCGTATTGACATCATCATGTCAATTAGCTATGTCCTGGACTACCGAATTGACATGATGATACCAAATTGACCGGAGCGATGTCATGCCTCAAATGCGTCCCCTCGACCCTTCCTTCCCGATCGACCGTCAGATCGCGCTCGAAACCGGCCCCGTGGTGCTCGTGAACGTCTTCACGCTCGACGCTGCGGACGAGCAGAGCTTCCTGGAGAGCTGGCAGAACGATGCCGCTTTCATGAAACGGCAGCCGGGCTTCATCTCGACCCAGCTCCACCGCGCCGTTGGCGACAGCCCGACCTATCTGAATTACGCAATTTGGGAATCCAACGCACATTTCCGCGCTGCGTTCACGAACCCGGAATTCCGCGCCAAGATTGCGGTCTACCCCGCATCCGCGGTCGTGAGCCCGCATCTGTTTCAGAAGGTCGCGGTGCCTGGTATCTGCGTGGCGTAGCGGCAAACGTAGGGTGGATTAGCCGAAGGCGTAATCCACCTCTTTTCGCGCGGCGACAGAAGTGGTGGGTTACGCCAGCGGACTGCGCTTCGCGCAGCCGCAGTCTAACCCACCCTACGGCTCCTCAGCCCGCCGCGGGCAGCACGCTGTCCGGCGGCGCAGGCCACGGGCGCTCGGCTGACGCGAGCCCGATGAGGCGGCCCTGGATGTAGTCGCAGCCCCAGTCGCGCAGCATGTTTGCGGCCTCGTCGTCCTGCACCCATTCGGCGACCGTCTTGATGTCGAGGCGGCGCGCGAGGTCGATCAGGGTCTGCACGAAAGCGCGATCGTCGGCGGAACGGGTGATGTTCTGCACGAAGGCGCCGTCGATCTTGACGATGTCGACGCCGAGCTTGCGCAAATTGCGGAACGAGGTGTAGCCGGCGCCGAAATCGTCGATGGCGATGCGGCTGCCGAAATTCTTCAGCCGGGTGACGAAGCCGCGGACATCGTCGATGTCCTGGATCGCGACCGTCTCGGTGATCTCGACGATCAGCCGCTCGGCAACGCCGGGATGAGCCAGCATCAGCGACTCAATTCCCGCCCACCAGTCCGGATCCATGGTGGTGTCGGGCGAGATGTTGAGGCTGAGACTGACATCGGGCGCGGCCGCGAGCTCGGAAACCACGAGCTCGAGCACGCGATGATCGACGAGGCGGATGAGGCCGAGCCGTTCGGCGACCGGCACGATGTCGGGCGCGAGCAGCACCTGGCCGTCGCCCTGGTCCATCCGCACCAGGCATTCATGGAATGCGCGCTCGCGCGAGACGGCCGAGACCACCGGCTCATAAGCGAGCTTGATGCGGCGCTCGTTCAGTGCGGTGACGATCTCGTCGGTGACGCGGATGTTGACGCGGCGCTGCGCGTCGCGCGTGGCATCCGGACGCCACGCCGCAAACGAGCCGGAGCGCCGGCGCTTTGCCGCGTCCAGCGTCTCATGGGCGCGGTTGACCGCCTCGTCCGTATTGCGGGCATAGCGCGGCACGCTGACCGCGCCGATCGAGGCGGTGACCGAGACCGGACCGGATTTCGTCGGCACCACCTCGTCGCGGATACCGGCGAGGAAACGCTCGGCCGCGACGTTCATGTCGTCGATGGTGCAGTTCTTCAGGATCAGGCCGAACTTGTTGCCGGAGAAGCGCCCGAGCACGTCGCCGCCGCGCAGCCGCGCGCGAATGCGTTTGCCGACGTCGAGGATCACGGCGTCCGCAACGTCGAAGCCGAAGGCGTCGTTGACGCGGGCGAGATG
>NZ_JBFUES010001182.1:0-2073 GCF_056403875.1 Bradyrhizobium sp. P2_E8 | reverse complement strand
CCGCTCGGCTCACTCCTGATCGCCGGCGGCATCGGCTTCGCGCTCGCGCTGTTGATGTCACGGCCCGCACGTCGCCCGCCGCCGCGCTGGCGCTATTACGGCTAGGAGCTGAAGCTCGATCTCTCGTGCCCCGGACGCAATGCAGCGTGAAACGCTGCATTGCTGAGCCGGGGCCCATTCTTTTTGAAGTAGATGCGGGGTCCCGGCTCTGCGTCGCAACGCTTCGCGCTGCGCCCGGGACACGAGACTTCAGCTAAGGCTACCGGACTTCCGCCGCTCGCCCGACATTGCCCGGCGGACGCGGGATCGCGGGGTTTTGAGCCGGATTGCGCGGCCCGGGCGCCGGCGCCAGCTGACGCGGCGCCGGCTGCGGCGAGCCGAAGCCGAAGAAATCACGGAACGACGGCGCCGCCTGGGCCGGTTGCTGCACAACCGGCGGCTTCTTCGGTGCGAGTTTCGGCGGCGCGATCGCGGCGGCCGCGCCCGGTGTGCCGGGAGCAGCAGCGCTGCCGTCAGGCGTGGTCGCGGCCATCGGCGTATCGCCCTTGGCCTGCTCGCGGCCGACTTCGCGGCGCGGCCAGGCGTAATCGTCGGCGCGGCCTGCGGGGGCCGCCAGCGGCTCGCCCTTCACCATCGTCTTCGCAGCGAGCGCATCGACGGCGGCAGGACGTGAGCCCGGGCCGCCCAGCAATTGATCGGTCGAGATCGAGGCGGCAACCAGCGGCACGATCGGGCCGGCGAGCGGCCGCGGCGCGGGCTTGCCGGGCTCGGCGCTGGTGTCGGGCGTTGCCGGTTCGCTCGGCAGCGCGATCGGGCCGGAGCGGCCGGCGAGCAGGCGCGTGATCTCGCGCTCGACATAGTGAGCCAGCTTGCGCGCGCCGGGCTTGGTGAAGAAGACGCCGTCATAAGTGCGGAGCTGACGGATCTGGCCCTCGAAGTCCGGGCCCTTCTGGAGGAAGCGGCCGGCTTCGTCGACAAAGCCGTCCCAGACATCGACATAGGTGATGCCGGCCTTGGCCGCGCCCTCGCGGTAGAGCGAATCCAGGAACAGCATGTCCGCCGTGCCCTTCGGGCCGCGGATCGCGGGCAGGCCGACCCAGAGCACCGGCACGCCCTTGGCTTTCAGGACGTTGGCCAGCTCCTCGATCTTCTTGCCGTAGAGCTCGACCCAGCGGTCGTCGCGGAATTCGTAGAGGCCGTTCGGGTTGCGCGCGGTCTTCTCGGGAGCCGCGGTCTGCGGCGCGTCGGCGTTGTCGGCGTCATCCTGCGGCAGGTCGGTATCCGCCGGCTTGTCGTCCGGCTTGGCGGCGGTGTCGGGGCTGTTGGGCTTTGCATCGCCTGGCTTGCCCTGCGGCTTGGCGCGCGCACCCTTCTCGTTCTTCTCGTTCTTCTTGTCTTTGTCTGCCGGCTTGTCGGCGACGGGCTCGCGGATGGCGATGCGGTCGTTGAGGCCGAGCATGACGACGATGATGTCGGGCTTCTCGGTCTCGAGGATGCCCTTGGCGGCAGCCGCCCAGTCCGAAGGTTCGCCCTTCGGCTGGTACTTGATCAGGCCGGACGTGGTCTTGTGCTTGCGGATCACGCCCATGTCGGGCTGCTCGGTGTAGGCGTCTTCCAGGCCGTAGGCGAGCCAGTCGGCCATGGCATCGCCGATCACCAGCACGTTCTTGTCGGGAATGGTGTCACGCTTGCTAGGTGCCGGTGCGCGCGAAAAATCCTGGCGCGGCGCCTGCGGCTGTTGCTGCTGGAACGGCGCGAAGAAGTCGCCGCCGAACCAGCCGCCGCCACCTCCACCTCCACCGCTACGCGGTGGCGGCGGCGCCGAGCGCTGCGGCGGACCGCCGAAGCCGGGGAAGTTGAAGAATTGCGCCGAGGCGGGTCCTGCGACCGACACCAGAATCGCAAGCGCCGTCCCCAGCGCGATCAACGGGCCGGTCTCGGTCAGCGCCTTGAACAGGGACTTCTTCGACATGCGATCTCGGGCACGCGCAACGGGGTCTGGATAGGCTCGATATAATAACGGAATCAGGCGCCAAACGGGCAGATTCCGTTGCAGATTCTTTGGCCATACAC
>NZ_JBFUES010001181.1:0-2076 GCF_056403875.1 Bradyrhizobium sp. P2_E8 | reverse complement strand
GTGCATATCCCGTGCCGAAGATCATAGCGCCATCGACCGCGTCGGGATCGTCGACAATGCCTTCGCGAAGCGCCGCGACGCAGACGTTGGACATCGGCAGCACCAGGCGGTCGATCATCTGGTCGGTCACACGCGGGCCGGTCTCGGGGAGCGGCGCCTTCTCCGCCTTGCCGTCCTTCCAGGTGTAGAAGCCCCTGCCGGTCTTGCGGCCGAGCTCGCCCTTGGCGACCTTCTCGCGCAGCCAGGCCGGTGTCGGCGGCAACAGATCGCCGAACTTGGTGCGCAGCATGTCGCCGACATCGAGGCAGATGTCGAGCCCGACCTGGTCGGCAAGCTCGATCGGCCCCATCGGCATGCCGAACTGCTCGGCCGCGGCGTCGATCAGGCGCTGGTCGGTCTTCTCGTCCAGCATCACCATCGCCTCCAGCATGTAGGGCGTCAGCGCGCGGTTGACGAGGAAGCCGGGCGAGCTCTTCACGGCGAGCGGCAGGCGGTCGATGGCGCCGACGAAGGCGAGCGCCTCTTTCAACACTTGCGGATCGTTGCCGTCATGGCTGACGACCTCGACCAGTTGCAGCCGCGACACCGGATTGAAGAAGTGCAGTCCGACCAGCCGCTCGGGCCGCGCCAGCGTGGTGCGCAGGTCCTGAAGCGGAATGCTCGAGGTGTTGGTCGCGAGAATCGCGCCCGGCTTCATCCGCGGCTCGAGGCCGGCATAGACCTTCTGCTTCAGCTCGAGCTTTTCCGGCACCGCCTCGATGACGAGATCGGCGTTGCGGACGCCTTCCCCATCCATGTCCGGAATCAGGCGATCGAGGGCGTCGCGCACGTCGGTGGGTTTGCGGATGATCTTGCCGTAAAGCTCGGCCGCGCGCTTCACCGCGCCCGCGATCGGCTCCGCCTTCATGTCCGCGAGCGAAACCCGCAGCCCCTGCCCCGCACACCACGCCGCGATGTCGCCGCCCATGGCGCCGGCGCCGATGACATGGACATGCTTCACGGTGTTGCCGGAGCCTGCCGCCTTCTTCATCTGCTCGCGCAGGAAGAAGACGCGGATCAGATTCTGTGCCRTCGGCGTCACCATCAGCTTGGCGAATGACGCCTGCTCGGCCCCGAGCATCGCAGCCTTGCTGCCGCCATGCGTCTCCCAGAGATCGATCAGCGCGTAAGGCGCCGGATAGTGCTCGCGCGGTGCCGCCTTCGCAGCCTCCGAGCGCATGCGCTTGGCGAGCAGTCCACGCACCGGTCCGAGGTTGGCCGCGCGCGTGAGCAGGCCAGGCTTTGCCGGCTTCAGCCGGCCGAACAGCACGTCCTTCACCGCGCCACGGACGTGGCGCTCCTGCGTCACGGTATCGACGAGGCCGAGCGCCTTGGCGCGGCGTGCATCGATGGTGCGGCCGGTCAGCATCAAGGCCATCGACTGGGTCGGATTGACCACTGCGGTAAAGCGCGCGGTGCCGCCGAGACCGGGATGCAGGCCGAGCATCACCTCGGGGAAACCGAAGCGCGCGCCGTCGATGGCGATGCGCGACTGGCAGGCGAGCGCGACCTCGAGGCCGCCGCCGAGACAGAAGCCATGGATGACCGCGACCGTCGGCAGCTTGAGTGCCTCCAGATGATCGACGACGGCATGCGCGGCGCGGATGCGCGTTTCCACCATCTCGGGATCGCTGGCGCCGCGGAATTCGTTGACGTCGGCACCGGCGATGAAGCCGGACGGCTTTGCCGAGCGGATCACGAGGCCTGCGGGGCGCTCGGTCTCGATCGCCGCGAGCACCGCGTCGAACTCCTCCATCACGTCAGAGGACAGCGTGTTGGCGCTTGTCCCGGCGCGGTCGAACAGCAGCCAGGCGACGCCGTCGGCATCTCGCGTCAGCTTGAAATGCTTGTAGGGGCCGTCGGCTGCCGGCGGGGGCCCGAGCATCAGCACGCGGTCGCCAAGCGCGGTCATGATCCTGGAATCCATGGTCACACCGCCTCGATCAGCATTGCGCCGCCGAGCCCGCCGCCGATGCATTCGGTGGCGACGCCGCGCCGGGTGCCGAGGCGCTTCATCGCATTGACCAGATGCAGCAC
>NZ_JBFUES010001180.1:0-2077 GCF_056403875.1 Bradyrhizobium sp. P2_E8 | reverse complement strand
CTTCGGCGACCGCCTCGGTGTGCTTGGCGATCAGGTGACGCGCGCCGACATCGCCGTCGAGGGTCATCAATTCCCTGAAGAAGCGGCGCGACCACAGCACGGGATTGCCGCGGCGGCCTTCGCTGACGGGCACGACGATCAGATTGCCGCGGTCCGGTGCGAAGCTGTCGATGAGACGGTCGATCAGGCCGGCATCGATCAGCGGCATGTCGCCGAGGCAAACCACGGCGCCGTCGCAAGCCTCAGACACGGCCGCGATCCCGGCCTTGACCGAGCTCGCGATGCCGCCGGCGAAATCCGGATTCCTGGCGAACCTCACGTTCAGGCCTTGCAGCGCCTGCTCGACCAGCTCGGTCTGATGGCCGGTGACGACGATCACCTCGGATGCCTTCGAAGCCAGCGCCTGCTCCGTCGCGATCCGCACCAGCTTCTTGCCGTCGAGCTCGGCGAGCAGCTTGTTCGGTCCGCCCATGCGGGTCGAGCGGCCCGCCGCGAGCACGATGGCCGCGACCCGGCTGTTGCCCTCGATCTCCGGCGTCGCGCGCGGCTGCGGGCGCGTCACGATCTCCATCAGGAGCCCGCCGACGCCCATGCCCATCAGCTCGGCGCGCGTCACCTTGATGCCGGCGAGGAGCCGCATCAGCACCCAGTCAAACCCGTTCTCGACCGGCGAGCGCGCGCAGCCCGGCGCGCCCAGCACCGGCACGCCGCCGGCGCGGGCGATCAGCAAGAGGTTGCCGGGATCGACCGGCATGCCGAAATGCTCGATCTCGCCGCCGATGCCCGTGACGGCCGCGGGGATCACGTCGCGACGGTCGGCGATCGCGGAGGCGCCGAACACGATGACCAGCTCGGCGCCAAGTCCGAGCAATTCCTTGATCGCGGCCGACAGCGCATGCTCGTCATGCTGGACGCGCCGCTCGGCGATGATGCTGGCGCCGGCCGGCGCCAGGCGCTCGGCGGTGACGCGCAGCGTCTTGTCGATCACCTTGGAGGACAGGCCCGGCAGCAGCGTCGAGACCACGCCGACGCGCTGGATGACGTAGGGGGCGATCTTCAGGACGTCCCTGCCGGCGGCCTTCACCGCGGCATCGCGCAAGGCGCCCTCGACGCCGAACGGGATGATCTTGACGGTGCCGACCATCTCGCCCTCGACCACCGGCTTGTAGGCGGTGAGCGTCGCAAAGGTGATGGCCTCGTCGATATTGTTGATGCGGTCGACGGCGGCGCGGTCGATCACCAGCACGCCCGGGCGCGCGGCGAACAGGTTGGCGCGGCCGGTGAAGGCGCGCTCGACATGGATGCCCTCGCCGCCCACCGCAAGCGCGATGCTGGCGGCTGCGACGTCCTCGGAGACGTCGCCCTCCTCCATCCGCACCACCACGACGTCCTTGATGCCGGCGCGCTCCAGCGCCTCGACCTCGGCAGGGCCGATCGTCGTGCCCTTCTTCAGCACCAGCGGTCCCTGGCGCAGGGTGTGGACGGTCACCCCGCCGATCGCATCCCTGGGGCTCGCCGGGCCGAATTTCATGCCGCTTCTTCTTTTTCTTTGGGTGGCAGCCGAAGCACCGCCGTGATCTCGGCCATGATCGACACCGCGATCTCCGACGGCGAGACGGCACCGATCGCAAGGCCAATGGGCGCGTGGATGCGCGCGATGTCGCTGTCCTTGGCGCCCTGCGCCCGCAACCGGTCGCCGCGCTTGGCATGGGTCTTCCGCGAGCCGAGCGCGCCAATATAGAAGCAGCCGCGCTCGAAGGCGTGCAGCAGCGCGGGATCGTCGATCTTGGGATCGTGTGTCACCGCGACGAACGCCGTGTAGGCATCGACGTTGAGCGGCGGCAGCGCGGTGTCGGGCCATTCGGCCACCAGCGGAATGTCGGGGAAGCGCTCTGCGCTTGCAAAGGCCGTGCGCGGATCGACGACGGTGACGTCGTAGCCGAGCGAGCGCGCCAGCGGCGCCAGCGCCTGGCTGATATGGACCGCGCCGACGATGACGAGCTTTGCGGTCGGCGCGTAGACGTTGAGGAAGAGCTTCTTGCCGCCGACCCCGACATTGGCGCTCTTGCCCATGCGA
>NZ_JBFUES010001179.1:0-2079 GCF_056403875.1 Bradyrhizobium sp. P2_E8 | reverse complement strand
GTGATCCTCTGCGCGGAGATCGACCTCTCGATCGCCAGCATCGCCAACGTCACCGGCATCGCGGTCGCCTATTTCACGCTGCAAGAGTCCTACGTCAACATCGCCAACATCCCCCTGCCCGGCGCGGTTGCGATCATCCTGTCGATCCTGCTCTGCGCGCTGCTCGGCCTCGTCAATGYGCTGGGGCTGACCGTGATCGGCATCCCCTCCTTCATCATGACCCTGGCGATGATGCAGATCGCGGCCGGCATCTCGGCGCTGCTGGTGCGCGGCCAGATCGCCTACAAGGTGCCCGGCCTGATCACGACGCTCGGCTCCGGTTCGATCGGCGGCATCCCATGGATCGTCATCGTCGCGGCCATCATGCTGCTCGGCGGCCATCTGGTGCTGACCTACACGCGCTTCGGCCGCTACGTCTACATGGTCGGGGGCAATCGCGAGGCGGCCGAATATTCCGGCCTCAACGTCAAGCTCATCCTCGGCGCCGTCATGGTGATCTCGGCGGTGTGCTCCGGCATCGGCGGCATGCTGGGTGTCGCGCATTTCGGCAGCGCGCAGCAGAACGAGTTCGACACCTATCTGCTCGACTCCATCGCCGCGGTCGTCGTCGGCGGCACCAGCCTGTTCGGCGGCCGCGGCGGCATCGGCAACACCATCGTCGGCCTGTTCGTGCTCGGCGTCCTCAACAACGGCCTCGACCACGTCAACATCGACAGCTTCCTGAAGATCCTGATCCGCGGCCTCATCCTGCTGGCGGCGCTGGTCATCAACGTCTATGCGCAGCGGCTGAGGGAGAAAGCGGCGGAGTAGACCGCCCTCAAAAACAAAAACTGCGAAAACAACCCCATGCACAGTAGAAACTGTGAGGAAGTTCAGCCGCTTACCAAACCCGCGATTGCGTAAGCGCGACCGCGCCGACGTTTGACTCGTCGGGCAAGACAGGAGCACAACGCAATCATGGCGCCGATCCCGTAGGGAGCGCAGAGCTCAGGGGAGCGGCTCGACCTTTGCCGCCATGTCGGGGACGCGGGTAATTCTGAACCAGGCGTTGCTGCATTTCAGAAGCCAAACGTCGCGATCAGGTCGAGACAACCTCGCATTTTTCTTTGCGCCAAGTGGCTTTTCGCAAGTGAAGCCTTGTGTACGGATCTGGGCCGCCAGCATTCCCTGAATCGTTTCGGCCGGAATTTGCTGCGCCCGCACTTGCGGACCAAAAAGAATAAAAGCGAAGGAAAACAGTAATGATCCAGATGCTCTGTGCATGATTTCAAGCCTTGAAGCAGCCGCCCCGCGAGTTCGAATGTCGCACTATAGCAGAAACACCGGTGTTGTCCGCGCCCGGACGAGCCCGCCTTAGCGCGGCCTGCTCCAGTTAGCCTCCATGCTCACGAATACGCCGTATAGGAACTGACCCACACCAGGATCGAGGCGAGCAGGCCGATCACCCCTGTATTCTCGGCAAAGGCAGCGGCGCTGCCGGACATTTCCAGACGAAGCGAGTCACGGCTCATCCCATCGGTATCGATATCTCAGCCGGAAAACGCCGTCGTACCGTCAAGCGCGTTTGTACACGCCGGCCCCTAGCACACAAAATAATGACCAAGGCTGGTCCTCATTGGACGGTTGTGCTAGCGTTCCATTTGCAATGGAGGTTTCAAGAAATGGCCTCGTCGCAACTTTTTCACTGCGCCTCATTTCGATTCCCGCATACGCCGTCGAGCGTTTGATGCATCGCATATTGCTGGAAGATGCGCGCCCTGGCGCGCCAAAGCACGAGTGTTTCAAGTCGTTCCGTGGTTTTGTGTATAAGGAATGATGTCATGCGTATCACAATGCTGAATCAATTTTTCGGAATTCTCGCCGTCACCGCGACGTTGCGCGGGACCGAAACAGCGTTCGCCCGGAACGCGGCAGCCCTGCCTCCACCCTATCATTGAGACGATCGAAGACGCGGGGAACGCGCGCGACGTGTGGGCCAAGGCTCCGGCGATATGATGTGGCTCAACTGATCGAAAATACGCCGGGCTCGACCGTCACGAGAGACGATACGATTCCGACGTTGGACAAGGAGAATTGAAC
>NZ_JBFUES010001178.1:0-2080 GCF_056403875.1 Bradyrhizobium sp. P2_E8 | reverse complement strand
CCGACGACATGAGCTTGCCCAAGGCCGAGCGGCGGCGCCGGCAGGTGATCAATGCGCCGAAGAAATCGCCCAGCGCAAAATTGATCAAGATCGCCGACAAGATCAGCAATATCGGCGCGCGGATCCAGCTCGATCCAACTACTGAAGAGCGCGACGATCTCGTCGATTACACCGGCTGGGCCGAGCAGGTCGTTGCCGGTTGTCGCGGCGGCAATCCGTGGCTCGACACAGCATTCGACAACATGGTGCGACGAGCGAGGGCCTCGCTGTGAGCACTCACACAACATTCAAACGCAAACGGGGCTTGTGATGTCCGTCAAAATAAAGCGTTCCGTCTATGCCGACATGTTCGGCCCGACCACCGGCGACAAGGTCAGGCTCGCCGACACCGATCTCATCATCGAGGTGGAGAAGGATTTCACCGTCTATGGCGAGGAGGTGAAGTTCGGCGGCGGCAAGGTGATCCGCGACGGCATGGGGCAGTCGCAGGTGACCAACAAGCAGGGCGCGGCCGACACCGTCATCACCAATGCGCTGATCGTCGACCACTGGGGCATCGTGAAGGCCGACGTCGCGATCAAGGACGGCATGATCTCCGCGATCGGCAAGGCCGGCAATCCCGACATCCAGCCGGGTGTCACCATCATCATCGGCCCCGGCACCGACGTGATCGCGGGCGAGGGCAAGATCCTCACCGCCGGCGGGTTCGACAGCCACATCCATTTCATCTGCCCGCAGCAGATCGAGCACGCGCTGATGAGCGGCGTCACCTCGATGCTGGGCGGCGGCACCGGTCCCTCGCACGRCACCTTTGCGACGACCTGCACGCCGGGGCCGTGGCACATGGGGCGGATGATCCAGTCGTTCGACGCGTTCCCGGTCAATCTCGGCATTTCCGGCAAGGGCAACGCCTCGCGCCCCGCGCCGCTGGTCGAGATGATCAAGGGCGGYGCCTGCGCGCTGAAGCTGCACGAGGACTGGGGCACCACGCCGGCTGCGATCGACAATTGCCTGTCGGTGGCCGACGATTACGACATCCAGGTCATGATCCACACCGACACGCTGAACGAATCCGGCTTCGTCGAGGATACGATCAAGGCGTTCAAGGGGCGGACCATCCACGCCTTCCACACCGAAGGCGCCGGCGGCGGTCACGCCCCTGATATCATCAAGGTCGCCGGGCTGAAGAACGTGCTGCCGTCCTCCACCAATCCGACGCGGCCGTTCACCCGCAACACCATCGACGAGCATCTCGACATGCTGATGGTGTGCCACCACCTCGATCCCTCGATCGCGGAAGATCTGGCGTTCGCCGAAAGCCGGATCCGGAAAGAGACCATCGCGGCGGAGGACATCCTGCACGATCTCGGCGCGCTCTCGATGATGTCCTCGGATTCCCAGGCCATGGGCCGTCTCGGCGAGGTCATCATCCGCACATGGCAGACCGCCGACAAGATGAAGAAGCAGCGCGGGTCGCTGCCGCAGGACAAGGGCAGGGACAACGACAATTTCCGCGTCAAGCGCTACATCGCCAAATACACGATCAACCCTGCGATCGCCCATGGCGTCTCGAAGCTGATCGGATCGGTGGAGAAGGGCAAGCTCGCCGATCTCGTGCTGTGGTCGCCGGCCTTCTTCGGCGTCAAGCCGGACTGCATCGTCAAGGGCGGCACGATCGTTGCCGCGCCCATGGGCGATCCCAACGCCTCGATCCCGACGCCGCAGCCAGTGCACTACCAGCCGATGTTCGGCGCCTTCGGCAAGGCGCGCACGGCGTCTTCCGTGGTGTTCACCTCCAAGGCCGCGATCACCGGCGGGCTGGCGCGCAAGCTCGGTATCGAGAAGAAGCTCTATGCCGTCCAGAACACCCGCGGAAAAATCTCCAAGAAGAGCATGATCCACAACGACGCCACGCCCGATATCGAGGTCGATCCGGAGACCTATGAGGTCCGCGCCGACGGTGAACTCCTGACCTGCGCGCCCGCCGAAGTGCTGCCGATGGCGCAGCGATATTTCATGTACTGAAATAGCGTCCCGGTCCCCGGAGCCTGTCCGGGGACGGTTTTACGGTGTTGCGTTC
>NZ_JBFUES010001177.1:0-2083 GCF_056403875.1 Bradyrhizobium sp. P2_E8 | reverse complement strand
ACCTACGCCCGACAGCAGGAGTTGTTGCGCCGAGCCGATGGCGCCGGAGGCGAGCACCACCTCGCCGGTCGCGAAGGCGCTCTTCGGCTGCCCGTTCTCGAGATATTCGACGCCGATCGCGCGGGAGCGCTCGATGATGATGCGGGTTACGCGCACGCTTGTCTTCAGCGTGAGATTGGCGCGCGTCAGCGCCGGGCGCAGATAGGCCTTGCCGGTGCCGAAACGTTCACCGTCCCTGATGACGAACTGGAAAAAGCCCGCACCTTCCTGTGTGGCGCCGTTGAAATCGGGATTGTGCGGAAGCCCTGCGGCCTGCGCCGCCTCCAGCCATTTCAATTCGTTCGGGTCGACATGGGGAACGTCGGCGACGTACAGCGGCCCGCTGGTGCCGTGCAAGGGATCGTCGATGAAGCGCGCATTGTTCTCGAAGGCGATGAATTTCGGCAGCACGTCGCGCCACGCCCAGCCTGCGCATCCCGCCTTCTCCCAGCCGTCGTAATCGGAAGGCAGGCCGCGGATATAGATCATCGCATTGATTGCGCCGGAGCCGCCGACCATCTTGCCGCGCGGCCAGAAAATGCGCCGGCCGCGGCAGCCCGCCTGCGGTTCGGTATAGTAGCCCCAGTCGACCGCCGTGTTGAACATTGTCGGCCAGTCCGACGGAATGTCGGAAGCGCGCGGCGCCGCCCGGCCTGCCTCCAGCACCAATACCTTGCGATGTGGATCGGCCGACAGCCGGTTGGCCAGCACGCAGCCGGCCGAGCCGGCGCCTACGATGATCGTGTCGTACATTGAATGGCACTCCGAGGATCACAGCGTCGTGACGCGGAGTGCTTGCAAGAATTGTGCTTTGCGTGCGACCTCGTCATTCCGGGATGCGTGCACAGCACGCAGGCCCGGAATCCATCTATCCGCAGAGAACGTGGCGAGATGGATTCCGGGTTCGCTCCGTTGGAGCGCCCCGGAATGACGACTGGTTCAGCCCCCGTGCGACTCCACGACCTTGCGGCAGCCGTCCGAAAGCTTCGACTTGTTCTCGCGCAGGCAGGCGTTCATCTGCGGCGGCTTGCCGACATGTTCGGCGCAGAATTTGCTGGCGTCGCCGCGGCAGGCCATCTGCTCCTGCAGCGTCGGACCGGATTGTGCCGCGGCGGGCAGGGCGGTGGCGGCGAGCAGCAGCGCGGCAAGAACCGAAATCTTCATAAAACACCTCTTTGGGATTGTCGGTGGTCCCGTTTGGGATCGAGCGGGCGGACCATCCCGCGAAGGCCTGGTGCCGGTCCATGCCATGTTCATGGCATCGGCTCGCGCTCCTGGCCTCCGTACCCCCATCTTCATGGCATGTATCCGTGCGCCGTCTTTTGCCATTCAGACTGCACGTCGGCTGCGAAACCCGGTGATTGCACCGGGACGCCGAACGGGAAGCAGGAGAGCAAGATGTCGAAAAGAGCGGGAGCGCTGAGTGCCGGGCTGACGATCATGGCGCTGGCGGGTGCTGCGATGGTGTCGCTGGGCACGAGCCCGGCGCAGGCGGTGGTCTATTGCAAGACGGTCGGCGTGCCCAAGGGCTGCGTGGTGCGGCCGACGGCGGCGGTGGTGGTCGCGCCGGGAGCCCCGGTCGCGGCAGTTGCGGTCGCGACGCCCGGCCTCGGTGCGCCCGGTGTCGGCGTACGTGCCGGCACGCCGATGAATCGCGGCGGTCCGGTCAATCGCGTCGGCATCCGCTGACGATCTCGTTCGATTGAGTTGATTGCATCGCTTCGGGCGAAGGGATGACTTGCGGACGAACACCCCCCGTCCTCCGCATGAAAACCATCCGGCCCGTTCCCTCTCTCCGTGCGTCCCACACGTTCGGGGAGGGGGCTTTTCAGCTGGCAGCGGCGTCGCTGTCGGGAAAGATCTGCGGCAATTGCAGCCGTACCCGCGTGCCCGAGGCATCCGAGCTCAGATCGAGCACCGCGCCGCAGCGCGCAGCGCGGCTTCTCATGTTGCGCAGGCCCCGTGCGGTCTGGCTCGCGCCCGCGGCCGCGCAATCGCCCGCCAGCGCAAAACCACGGCCGTCGTCGGTCACGCTGATCACGCC